>CAYQUI010000052.1:0-13258 GCA_964420685.1 uncultured Lentisphaeraceae bacterium
ACCTCGTTGCGCCGTACGCTCGTCCAGCGGATCGGATTCATCACCTCGATTCTCGCAATCCGCCACCTGATGGCCGGCTTCCAAAAGATGGCCGAGAAGACGCCCCGTGCCGCCGATGGCGTGATGACGTCGTAACTCACGCGCTCGACCTTCATCTCCGGCCGCGTAAAACAGGCGAACGCCCCCGAAACTTCCAAGCAAAATCCTCTCATTCTCCAACTCCTCTCTTCATTCCGTTCTTCCAGCAATTCCCAACCTGCGGACAGTTTACAAAATAGTCTCGTCCGAAGTCAAGTCTGCCCGAAGAATATCCAGCCCAAACAATTCGGAATACACCGATGCCAACGTTTGCACATAGACTCCAGGATGCATTTCCTCTACAAACCCTTTTTGCAAGAGTTCACTGATCGTGCCACGAGGCACGTTCACGGCAAAGCGCTGAAGCCGTCGCATAATCCCGCGCTTCGGCCCCACCATCCGCAATTCGTCAACAAGACTTCCATTGTCCCCATAGCGCACGACCACAGGAACTGTCTCATCGCCAATCATCCGAAAAGCAGCTGCCGCCTCTCGGAACTGGAACTGAAAGCCCCGTGCATTCTTGACAAGCCAGGCGTCAAACTCTTCGCCAAGGGCATGCGCACGCATATGCAACATCTTGAAATAGGCAGGGAAGACGTCTGGCGATTCAAGGGACGGACGAGCATCCCCGTTCAGGAGATCGCTCATCGCATACTCGCCATTGCGCAACTCGCCGCGCGGGCTTTCCTTCGGAGGCATGAAGACGACAACACGACCTAGTCCATCCAGCCGACCCTCGCGATTGCACCGTCCCGCCGACTGGGCAATGGACGAAAGCCCCGTGAACGCGCGGTAGACAACCGGGAAATCGATATCTACGCCCGCCTCGACCAACTGCGTGCTGATGACACGAATCGCCTCCCCACGTGCCAGCCGCTCCTTGATGTCTGCAATCACTCGCGAACGGTGTTCACCGCACATCGAGGCCGAGAGATGAATCGTCCCCGGCGGCATTCGCCCGAACAATTCCCTGCAGTCCTTGCGCGTATTCACCACACAGAGAACCTGTCGAAATGACGTGAGCTCACCCGCAATCTCATCCCATGTCCGACGTTTTGAGACATCAACCGGAAACTCGCATCTCGTCCGCTTGAGACGAGCGTAGAGGTCGAGAGACGGCGGGATTATCTCTCGAACGCCATCCAGTCCCGGCATGTCCGGCTGCGTCGCCGTCGAGAGAACGACCGTCGTCCCATAGTGTTCCGCCAGTTGCTTGAGAGCCGCTGAACACGGCTTCAGGAGGGACGTCGGCAAGAGTTGCACTTCATCAAGGATCACAACACAATCCGCAATGTTGTGAAGTTTGCGACACCGACTCGATTTGCAGGCGTACAAGGATTCGAAGAACTGAACCGTTGTCGTCACGATGACAGGAGCGTCCCAATTCTCGGACGCCAGGCGCGATGACTGCGTCTCCTTCGCCGGGTCGAAGTTGGAATGGTGTTCCAGCACATTCGCATCGCCGAGAAACCGACGCAGCACATCCGCCGTCTGCTCGATGATGGACGTATACGGGATCACATAGATGATACGCTTCTTGCCAAACTTCCGCGCATGGCGAAATGCAAACGCCATCGCGGACAGCGTCTTGCCACCACCCGTCGGAACGGTCAACGAGAAAAGTCCCGAAGGGTTGTCCGCTGCGAATTCGCAAGCCGCGCGGATTTCGGCCCGAATCGCGTTCACGCCCGTCGGCGCAGCCTTCTGCTGTTTCGCATCGAGTTCTGCGAAGAACGAATCCGCAAGAGCCGTAAGCGGCGGATAGCCGCCGCGCCCCTCGGCGCGCTCCACGTCCATGAAGGCCTCCGTGTCGAGAAAGTCGGCATCAACAAGACAGGAGTAGAGCATCCGAATCCAAAACGCCACGTCTTCTTCCTTGAACGCGAACGGCGGATGCGGCATCCGCCACGCGGACTCGCGATCCGAAATCCATTTCGCCACGACGGGCTCATCAAGGACGGCACGTTCCTCTGACAGGCGGACGGACAACGCGCCGTTCGGCGCCTCGCCACCAATCCAATCGGGAAGGCCTGCGTGATGTCCAGCCACGCAATAGGCGAGAATGTAGCCGAGCGATTTAAACCTCTTTTCTGCCCAGCAGGCACCCGCGCCCGAATGGGAATGATCCGAGGCATCATAGTTGGAATCGTTCAGACCATTCGCGTACGCGAGATACGACTGAAACGAACGCCGCGCCTTTCCAATGTCGTGGAGTTCACCCAACAGCCGTGTCCATGCCTCTGAACCGAACGGACGCGCGAACGCAGCGGCCCGTTCCGCCACGTTCGCCGCATGCACGTCAAGCGGCTGCCAAGCGGCTTGCGAACGTCCCGCAAGACTATGCGCAAAAATGTCCATCACAAGTGACGCGCCCCTCCCGCCTCGCGCTTCAGCTCTGGGAGTAGAGGACTTGGGCCGTGGCGGCGTCGAGGATCGAGAAGGACTCCGGATGGCGGTGAAGCTCCGAGACGAACGTCAGGCGCGTGTTGTGCTCCTTCTGGAGCTGCGCGAGAATCTCGCTGTCCTCCGTGCGCAGACGATGCATCACCTGCGGCGCAATCACGATCTTCGGCTCAAACGGCTTCTTCTCCGCCTCCGCCTTCCGCAGCAAGGAGACGAGCCGCCGCTGGATCTCAATCGAAATCGCCATCGGCGACTTGACGACGCCGTGCCCCTGGCAGTACGGACACTTCGACGTGAGCTGCGAGAGGATCGACGAATCCTGCCGCTGACGGCTCATCTCCAGAAGCCCCAACTCGGAAATCTCCAGGACATTCGTCCGCGCACGGTCACGGCGCAAGGCCTCCTTGAGCGCACGATACACCTCGCGCTGGTGTTTGCGCGACTTCATGTCGATGAGATCGAGGACGACCAAGCCGCCGATGTTCCGGAGACGCAGCTGCCGCGCCACCTCGTCCACCGCCTCCAAATTCACCTCGCGAATCGCCTCCTCCTGGCTGCCCTTGCCCTTGTAGTGGCCCGTGTTCACGTCCACGGCGATCAGGGCCTCCGTCTCGTCGATGACGAGGTAGCCGCCCGACTTGAGCGGGACCTGGCGCGCAAAGGCATCCGTGAGCTGACGCTCGACGCCGTAGTGCTCGAAGATGCCCGTCACCCCGTCGTAACGGCGAATCTTCGACTTCGCGCGGCGCGAAATGCGCGCGGCAAGATCCCGCATCGACTCGTAGGTCTTCGCGTCGTCGATCACGATCGCGTCCACGTCCTCCGTCAGCCAGTCGCGAATCACGCGCTCGCAGAGATCCGGCTCCTGGAAAATGCAACACGGCGTGCGCAGGTTCTTGACGTTGCCCTGCATCTCGTTCCAGACGGAAAGAATGTTGCGGAGGTCGCGCGCAAACGCGCGCGCAGAAGCCCCGGCGCCGACCGTGCGAACGACAAGTCCGACGTTCTCGGGGAGCGGCAACTTGTCGAGAATCTTCTTCAGCCGCTTGCGCTCGGCGGCGTCTCCGATCTTCTTCGAGACGCCGCGGATCTTCGTGCCCGGCATCATGACAAGGTAGCGTCCGGGAATCGAGAGGTTCGCCGTCACGCGCGGGCCCTTCGTCGAAATCGGCCCCTTCGTGACCTGCACGATGATCTCGGAGCCGGACGGGAAACGCTTGCCGATTTCCTGGTCTGAAAGGCGATTGGCCTTGCGCCCGCCCTTCTGGCCCTTGCGACGCTCGGCGTCGTCGTCATCGTCAAGAAGCGCATCCGCGTCCGGCGTCATGTCCCAGTAATGGAGAAAGGCATTCTTCTTCAGGCCGATGTCGACGAACGCGGCCTGCAAGTCATTCTCAAGGTTCTGGATGCGCCCCTTGAAGACGCTGCCGACGAGCCGCTCCTCCTCCGGATGCTCGACCATGAACTCCTCCAGACGGCCGTTCTCCATGACGGCGACGCGCGTCTCGAGTTTTTCGACGTTGATGATGATCTCGCGCTTCAACTTGGAGCGCTTGAGCCAATTGAACGGATTGAGACTGATCATTTCTGTTTTCCTCTCTGATTGTAATTATAATGGTTAATGGCTGTAATCGTTTTCGTTATGACTATCAAAAGGACATCATTCGCGGTGGAGGGCCACGCTTTGGACGAGGCCGAGACCGCACATCACCGTGAGGAGGAACGTGCGGCCCGACGAAACGAACGGCAACGGTAGCCCCGTAATCGGGACAAGGCCAATGGACATCGCAATGTTGATGTAGACATGCGCAAAGACGAGCGTCGTGAAGCCAAGCGCCAGCAGCCGTCCGCGTTCGTCCGCCGCAACGGCGGCGATGCGGCATCCGCTCACAAGCAAGACCCCGAACAGCGTCAGCAGGACGAGAGAGCCCACGAATCCCGTTTCCTCGGCATAGACGCAGAAGATGAAGTCATTCATCGAGATGGACGGCGGCAAGTACTTGAGGTGGTTGAGTTCGCCCTTCCCGATGCCCTTGCCCGCATAGCCGCCCGAACCGATCGAGAGTTTCGCCTGCCGCAGATTCCACCCCGCGCCGCGCAAGTCCTCCTCCGGGAAGAGGAAGACGCGCACGCGCTTGACCTGATGCGGCTTCAGCGGCACATAGCGAAGAATCTGCGCACGCCGTTCGGGCAAGACGCCCGGCTTCTCGGCCTCGTAGACCGCGCCCAGCACGGCCACCAGCGCGAGACTGCCCGCCGCGAGCAACGTGACAAGGCCCTTGCGCCAGACGCCCGCGACAAAAAGAATCACAACCGCCGCCGGCACGAGCGTCAGCGTCGTCCCCAAGTCCGGCTCGGCCAAGATGAGGAGCGCCGGCACGCCGATCAGCACGCCCGTCAGGAGGAAGCCCCGAAAACCGCCCAGCCACGCGAACCAGCGTCCGCCCAAGAGCGACGCCAAAAGCGCAATGACGCCCAGCTTCGAGATCTCGCTCGGCTGAAAGAACCACAGCCATCGCCTGCCGCCATAGACCTCTTCGCCGACGAGCAGGACGGCAACGAGGCAAACAAGCGAAAGCGCATACGCCGGGACGGCCAGAAAATCGAGATACTTGCGGTAATCGAAGGCGGCAAGGACGAAGTAGAGGACAAGCCCGAATCCCGCCGTCGTGAGGTTGCTCCGCCAGACACCATGGAAAAAAGCCGCCGCGCGCGCATGGCCGGCCGAGTAAATCGTCACCGTCCCAACGGCGACAAGCGCGAGCATCGCGGCGAACAGCAACCAGTCGAAGCGACGGAGAAACTTCATGACGACACCCCTTCCTCCGCCTCGTCCGCAAAGAAGCGTTTCAGCACCTCGGCGACCTTCGGCGCCGCCGTGCCGCCGCCGGACTCGCCGTTCTCGACGACCAGCGCAACGGCAATACGCGGCGCATCTGACGGCGCGTAGGCGATGAACCACGTGTTCTTGCGCCGCCGCGCGCCCGCGCCGACCTCGGCCGTGCCCGTCTTGCCGGAAACGGGAACCGGCACGTCCAGTCCGCCGCGCCAGCCCGTGCCACGCGAAACACCGTCGCCCGCGACAACCATGCGCATGCCCTCGCGCACGACGCGGAGATCCGCCTCCCGAAACGGAAGCTTCTGCCGCTCGGTCGGCGCATCCGCGCGCAGACGCGGCGTGACGAGATAGCCCGTTCCCAGCGCACCCGCGACACGCGCCATCTGAAGCGGCGAGACGAGCAGCATCCCCTGGCCAATCGACATCTGCACAAGGTCGCCGAAGAACCAGCGTTCGTGATACTGCCGCGCCTTCCAGTCCGCATCAGGAACGACGCCCGCCATGTCCACGCCGAGATCAAGCCCCGTCTTCGCGCCAAGGCCGAACGCGCGCGCCGTGCGCAGGAGCGCATTCGTGCCGATCTCCGTCGCGAGATTGCAGAAATACGGATTGCAGCTCTTCATGAGCGCATGGCGCAAGTCGAGTTCGCCGTGTCCCCACCGGCTCGCACACCGGAGGCGCAGGCCACTGCGCGCATAGACGCCATCGCACGGATACGTCGCCCCCGCCGGATAGCCGGCCGAAAGCCCCGCGAGTGCCGTCAGCGGCTTGAACGTCGAGCCAGGCGCATAGGCACCCCCCGACGCACGGTTCAGGAGCGGCTTCGCCGGATCGTCCGCCAGCCGCCGGTAGAGCGCGGGGTCAAGACGCGGCACGAAGTCGTTCGGATTGTAGCCTGGCGCGCTCGCGAAGGCCAGAACGTCGCCCGTGCGCGGATCGATCGCCACGCACGCGCCGGCGAGGCCCGCCAGCTGCGCCTCCGCGACGCGCTGGAGGCGCACGTCAAGCGCAAGCCGCAAATCGAGGCCGCGCTGCGGCTCTTCGACGAGGCGCGCCCGAATCGTGTAGCTGTTCGCGTCCACCGTCAGCTCCCGCTCGCCGGGAACGCCGCGCAGATAGCTGTCGTAATACGTCTCGAGTCCGGCACGCCCGCGAAGTTCCGGCAAGTAGAAGTGGTACTTCTCGCCGGACTCGACCGAACCCGCGCCGCTCTCGCGGCCGACATAGCCCAGGAGATGCGCCGCAAGCGGGCCGCACGGATAGGCCCGCACCTCCTCCGTCTCGACGGAAAAGCCGGGATAGTCCGACTCGTGCTCGGCGAAGACGGCGAGTTCGCGCTCGTCCAGCTCACGCCAGACGACGAGCGGCATGGCCCGAAGCTGGTAGATGTGCCGCGCGACCGTGTTGGACGACGGCGTGGCCTCGCGTCCGAGCGCGCGGCCGAGAGCCTTCGTCGCCTCGCCAATGGCGGCGCACGTCTGCTCGTAGCGGCGACGCTGGAACTGCGCAGGGTCACAGACGAGGCACGGGGCAAGCCGGCTTTCCGCCAGCGTCTCGCCCCGACGGTCGAGAATCCGCCCGCGCAAACCCGGCACACGCACACGCCGCGCGGACTGCTGCGTGGCCGCGCCGCGATAGTCCGCCGCGTCCTCGACCTGGAACTCGCGCAGCTTCACGCCAAGGCGCAGCAGTCCGACGGCGAAGATCGCCGCGAGCGTCCAGCAGCTGCCGACGCGCAGGACGGATTCATCCCACTTCATCAAGCGCGGCCCTCCTTTCCGCCCAGGCATAGACGCCCCCCACAAGTCCCGCAGTCACAAAGCCGACGGGCACGGACACGAGAAGCCGCGCGAAAATTCCGCCGTTGCACGCACCCGTCCAGACCGCGAGCCAAACGAGATAAGCGGGATACGTGAACGCCACCGCCGCACGCGCGAAGCCGAAGCGATGCACGAGCCAGGCGGACGCGAGGAAGAAACTCGCGCTTGCCGCCGTCGGAAGCGCACCCAGCGCATCCGCCATCGCCCCGGCGGCAATCGCAAAGACCGAAAGCGCCATGGGCGCGCCCCGCCGCGCGACGAGCTGGGCGAGGACAAGCAGGACGGGAAAGCCGACGCCGAGGAAACGCGGCAACAAGTCCTCCGCCCCCGCCCCAAGGACGAGCAGGACAAGGCCGAAGACGAACTGGAGAAGGCTATTTCGCACGACGGATGAAGACCTCCTCAAGCGTCGAGAACTCGACGGCCGGCAGCACTTCACCCGTCACCACGCTGTTTGCGTTCGTGTTGAGCTGGATCCAAGTGCCGATCACAAGCCCCGGCGGGAAAACTCCGCCCAGGCCAGACGTGAAGACGCGGGCGCGCGCAACAGGCGACGCGCAGGAAAGAGACCCTTGAAGCGACCGCAGGACAAGCGCGTCCTCGGTGCCGCCGGAAAGGATGCCGCGCACGCGGCCGTCGCCCTCGACGCGACAGTGCGCTTTCACCGCCGGATCGGTGAGCGGGGCGACGAGGGCCGTGTGGGGCGTGACGGAGACGACGCGGCCGACCAGCCCTTCCGGCACGGCGACGACCGCGCCCTTCGCGACGCCCGCAAGCGACCCGCGATCGACCCGCAGACCGTCACTCGCGCCCAATGCGCCGCCCACGCGCGTGAGAACGCCCGCCGCAAGCCAAGCTTCCGGCTCCTTCTCGACGAGGGAGAGCCCCCGGCGCAGACGCGCATTCTCCGCCTCCAGCCGCTCGACGTCGCCGCGCAGAATCGCGAGCGCATCGACCTCACGCCGCAGACGCACGTTCTCCGCCGCCGCAGACGCCCCCCGGAAGAAGCCCTTGACGCGCGACCAGACGCGCGTCACAAATGCGCGCTTCGCATGCTCGACGGGATAGACGGCCTCGACGGCGACGGCCGGACACGCGACCAAGGCCAACGCCCCAATCGCCGCACACACGCCGACAATGACAGAACCCGTCGCTCTCGGCTTCACGTCGCCCGCCTGTTCCGGGCGAGGAAGTCGATTTCGTTCATGACGACACCCGTGCCCTCGGCCACGGCCGAGAGCGGATCGTCGGCCACGGTGACGGGAAGCCCCGTCTGGGCCGCGAGGAGCTTGTCGAGGCCACGGAGCTGGGAGCTACCCCCCGAAAGCACCAGGCCGCGATCGACCAAGTCGGCCGACAGTTCCGGCGCACAGCGGTCGAGCGTGGTGCGCACGGCATCCACGATCAACGCCACCGGATCCTTGAGGGCGTTCCTGATCTCCTCGGAGGTAATCGTCAAAGTCTTCGGCAACCCCGCCACAATGTCTCGGCCGCGCACCTCAAGGGTCTGTTCCTCGCCCGTCGGATAGGCGCTGCCGATCTTGATCTTGATTTCCTCGGCCGTGCGCTCTCCGATGAGGAGGTTGTACACGTCCTTCATGTGCTTCATGATCGCGTCGTCCATCGCGTCGCCGCCGGCCTGACGGGCCGAGTAGCTGTGGACGATGCCCGCAAGCGAGATGATCGCGACCTCGCACGTGCCGCCGCCGATGTCGACGATCATCGAGCCTTCCGGCTCGGACACGGGCAAGCCGACGCCGATCGCCGCCGCCATCGGCTCCTCGATGAGGAAGACCTCGCCCGCGCCCGCCGCGTGCGCCGCATCCTCAACCGCGCGCTTCTCGACCTCGGTGATGCCCGACGGCACGGCGATGACCATGCGCGGCTTCGCGTACTTCGAGTAGAAGCGCGGCGGACAGACCTTCTCGATGAAGTACTTGAGCATCGCCTCGGTGATGTCGAAGTCCGCAATGACCCCCGACTTCATCGGGCGGATGGCGACGATGTTGCCCGGCGTCTTGCCGAGCATGCGCTTCGCCTCCTCGCCGACAGCCAGCACACGCTTGGAACCGGCCTGAATCGCCACGACCGACGGCTCGCGCATGACGATGCCGCGATCCTTCACGTAGACGAGGCAGTTGGCCGTACCAAGGTCGATGCCCATGTCGGTCGAGAAGAGCGATTTCAGTTTTCCAAACATAATGTGCGTAGTTTACGCGATTTTCAGGATTCAGTCAAGGGCAAGGGGAAATTCCGTTCAGCCGAAGAACGCCTTGTAGAGCGCACGGACGGCCGCGTCACGATCTTGCGTGCGAATCGCGAGCATGAACGAGACCTCCGACGAGCCCTGGTTCACCATCGACATCGAGATGCCCGCCGACGCGAGCGCCAGGCAGGCCTTCGCGAGCATGCCGGGCGTGTAGCACATGCCCTCGCCCACGACCATCACCATCGTGAGGTCGCGCTCGATGGTCACATAGTCCGGCGCGAGCCGCGACTTGATCTCGTTGACGATCTTGCGGTCACGCTCCTTCGGCAGGTATTGCCCCTTGACGACGACGCACTGCGAATCGACGCCCGACGGCATGTGCTCGTAGGAAATGCCATTCTCCTCAAGAATCTGCAGGAGCTGTCGCCCGAAGCCGATCTGGCGGTTCATGAGGTACTTCTCGACCACGATGTTGCAGAAGCCGTCCGCCGACGCGATGCCGACGACCGTGCCCGGCACGACGCGACGCGACTGCTGAATCATCGTTCCCGGCTCGCTCGGATGGTTCGTGTTGCGGATGTTGATCGGAATGCGTGCCTTGACGGCCGGGATGACGGCGTCGTCGTTGAAGACGCCGAAGCCCGCGTAGGAGAGTTCTCGCATCTCGCGGTACGTCATCGTCGGGATGCCCTCGCCGTCCTTCACCTCCGCGACGATGCGCGGATCGCAGGGATAGACCGAATCGACGTCGGTGAAGTTCTCGTAGACATCGGCGCAGACGGCCGCCGCGAGAATCGAGCCGGTGATGTCGCTGCCGCCGCGCGGGAAGGTCGCGACACGGCCCTCGCGCGTGTAGCCGAAGAAGCCGGGATAGATGACGATGCCGTCGAAGTTCGAGAACGCGCGCGCGAGCCGCGCGTAGCTTTCGGGGTCGAGCGTCGCATCTCCGAAGCTTCCCTTGAGGATCATGCCCGTCTCCTTCGGACTCGCGTAGCGCGCCTTCTTGCCGCGCGCCTCGAAGGCGACGGCGACGAGCTTGGCGTTGTTGTCTTCGCCCGCCGCCTTCAACAGATCCATGAACTCGTCCTTCGCGAGCGTCGCGACCTGCGCGATGCGGTCGTGGAGATCCATCTCGATCGTGCGGACGATTTCCTCGCCGAGGTTCAGCTCCTGCGCCATCTGGGCGTAACGCTCGACGACCTCGCCAAACGCGCGATCCGTGTTCTCGCCCTTGAGCGCCGTCTCCGCGAGCGCGATGAGGAGATCGGTCACCTTCGTGTCGCCGCCGTGGCGCTTGCCCGGCGCCGAGACGACGACGATGCGGCGCGCGGGGTCCGCGAGCACGATGTCAATGACCTTGTTGAGCTGCGCCGCATTGGCCAGCGACGACCCGCCGAACTTGCAAACTTTCATTTTCTCAGAATCCCAGACGGTTATTCGTCTGCTCCTTGCGAATCTCCTGCTCGTCCGTCCAGACGATCTCGCCGGACGAGAGGTCCTTCAGATTGAGCGTAAACTTGAAATAGCGATCGGTGACCCCGTTCGTCTGGTCGCGCATCTCCGAGAGCGCCCCGTAGAGATACATCTGCGCCGCGCTCTGCTTACCGGCGCGGACGGCCTTCGCCGCGTCCGTGAGACCATTCTGGGCCTGGGCGTTCATGAACTGGAGGTCTTCCGCCGCCGTCGCCTGATCCACGAAGCGGAACTTGCGCGAGCGGATGAGCTTCGTGCGAATCGAGTCCGTGATCGACGCCATGTCGAGGTGCATCGTCGAACGGTTCTTGATTCCCGTGACGTCAAGGACAGGACGCCGCTCGCCGACTTCCGCGATGAAGTCCCGGTCGGCGAGCATCGAATCGACCATCTTCTCGACCGTGCGGCGGACGTCCTGCGGCTCCAGGGCAGCCGTCTTCGGCTTCAAGTCCAGTTGCGTCTCGCGCGCCACCGTCGTCGCGCAGCCAGCCGCGCCCGCCATGAGCGCGAATGCCAGCATCCCGTTTACAATCAGATTCTTCATGTCGATGTCCATCTCAAAAGTAGGCGGGAATTATACCAAAAAACCGCCGCCTCCACCGCGCGCACGCGAATCGAACACGCGATGCGCCATGAGACATTACGACTTCCCTGCCGAACGCCCTTCTTAAATGATATAATGCTGTCTCGTCACATGAAGGGAGATCGCGGACATCTTGACGACTCATGCAACCGCATAACTCAAAGGCATTCTCTTCCAAGGCAGCTCCAACGATGAAAAACCCAAACGAACGGCACGACGACAACAGGAAAGGCATCCAATTCGCCATTGTCCTCCTCTGCCCGGAGATTCCGCACAACACCGGCGCGATCGGCCGGCTCTGCGTCGGCCTGGGCGTGCCCCTTCATCTCGTGAAGCCGCTTGGCTTCGCGCTTGACGACCGCTCAATCGCCCGCGCGGGGCTTGACTACTGGCCGCATCTTGACGTCGCGATTCACGACACCTGGGACGATTATCTCGCGGATGCCTCACCCCGGCGGCTGGTCTTTCTCTCGACGCATGGCGGGCGCTCTCTTTACGACTGCCGCTTCGAGCCGGGGGACGCGCTTGTGTTCGGCAGCGAATCGTCCGGTCTGCCAAGAGGGTTCTACGACCGATACGGGGACGCGCTTTTCAAGATTCCCATGCCCGGCGCACACGCGCGAAGCATCAACCTGGCCAACGCCGCGTCCATCGCCGCATACGAATGCTACCGCCAGCTGACAAGCGGCGGGCCGTGCACGACGTGAGCCGGCACACCGCACGCCCCTTTTGCAACGCCCGCGCTCGCCCTACGCACAGACTCTAGACACGATTGCGCCAAATGCCTGCCGAAAGGCTTCGCGCGAAAAGCGTGCCGCATTCGCCCGACAAGCCGCCTCGTCCCAGGTTCGCGACTCGAACGCCTCTATTGCACCGCAGAGCGAATCAACCGTTTGCGCCTTGAAGAAAACGCCCGTCCTTTCGGGCACAACCGTCTCGCGCGCACCGCCTACGCCATAGGCAATCACGGGCGTACCAGCCGCCTGCGCCTCGAGCGGGACAATGCCGAAGTCCTCCACGCCCGGAAAGAGGAGCGCGCGCGCCTCGGCATAGGCACGGCGCAAGTCCTCGTTGCTGACGCGGCCAAGGAATTCGACGTTGGGATTCCCGTTTGCCAACGCCCGAAGACGTCCAATCTGTCCGCCCGCACCGGCCACCTTCAACTTGCGGTTCATCTTCAGGCAGGCCAAGACCGCGAGATCGGGCCGCTTGTAGGGGACGAGCTGTCCCGCGAGAAGATACCCGTCTCCACGCACAGCGGATGACGGACGGGAGAAAAAGTCAAAGTCCGCCATGGGATAAACGACCTCGGCCGTACGCCCGTAGATGCGCCGAATGCGATCGGCGACAAAGCGGGAATTCGCAACAAACACATCCACCGAATCGGCGCTCTTCAGATCCTCGCGCCGCAAATAGTCGCGGAACGTCCGCATGGCGAGCTTGCCGCCCAACCCCGCCATACGATAATAATCCGCGTACATGTCCCACAGGTAGCGCATCGGCGTATGGCAGTAGCAAATGTGGCTCGCCCCTTTCGGTTTGCAAATGCCCTTGATCGGACCGGACTCGCTGGAAACGATAAGATCATAGGCATCCAGCTTCAACGACCGACTGGCGCGCGGCATCAGCGGCAAATACGCCGGGCACTTTGTTCGGGCAAACGGCAGCCGGCCGATGAACGACTCGGTCACGCGCCGTCCGCCGAACCACGCGTCCATCACCTGCGCATTGTAGGCGTGCGTGAAAATGTCGCCGTCGGGGAGCATCGCGCAGATCTCGCGGAAGACATTCTCGCCGCCGCGCCGATTCGTCAGCCAGTAATGCAAAAGCGCCGTCTTCATCTTCGCCCC
>CAYQUI010000053.1:0-12817 GCA_964420685.1 uncultured Lentisphaeraceae bacterium
GAAAGAACTGACCGACAACGACTACGCCACGATCAACGCGGCGGCGGCCGCCGCCGAGCGCCTGTAGCGGTGACCGAGAGGGGGCTTGGCCGATTTGCTTTTATGGGCGATCCGTAAGTCGGACGAGTCATGATGAAGACCCGAAAATGATATAATGTCAGGAGTTTTTGATCACTGAATAAAAAACACAGACACGTCGGAAATCGAAAGGAAGGGTTCTACATGAAGAATGCGACACGGGGGGCGCGCCTGACAGGGACGCGGACGATGAGGATATTGCTTGCCATGGCGTGCCTGTCGGTCGGCGCAGCGGCGGTTGATTCGGCGAACGTCGCGCAGGCGGCCGCCGAGGGCGAGCCGAAGACGGTGACGCGCGAGGAGTTCCAGATCCGAGATCCCTTCGTCCTGACGGACAACGGCACGTATTATCTGTACGAGTCGAAGCCGTGGTCGGGCGGAAAGGGCGTGTTCGTCCGGACGTCGAAAGACCTGGAGAACTGGACGGAACGCCAGCCGGTGCTGGCGTTGCCGGCGGATACGGCGTGTACGGCCGTCTGGGCGCCGGAAGTCCACAAGTACAAAGGGGCCTACTGGCTCTTCACGACGCTGACGTTTCCGGTGGACGCCGCGAAGCCCGTCCGCTCGATGTGCGAGAAGGGGTTCACGGGCGGAGAGACGACGCATCCGCGCGGCGTCTGGATCTTCAAGAGCGATCGCCCGACGGGTCCGTTCAAGCCTGTCAAGAACGGGTCGGTGACGCCGGCGGACTGGATGTGCCTGGACGGGACGCTGTGGGTCGAGAACGGCACGCCGTGGATGGTCTTCTGCCATGAATGGATTCAGACGGGCAACGGGCGCATGATGGCCGCGCCCCTGACGGACGACCTTTCGGCCTTTGCGGCCGAGCCGATTCCGCTTTTCAAGGCGGCGGACGCGCCGGGCGGCGGCCATGTGACGGACGGGCCGTTCCTGTTCCGGACGCAGGACGGCGTGCTGCGCATGATCTGGAGCAACTTCATCAAGGGAAGCGGCTATTGCGTCCTGCAGTGCGCGTCCGAAAGCGGCTCTGTCCGTGGGCCGTGGAAGAACCATGCGCCGCTGTACGTGCGCGACGGCGGGCACGGCATGCTCTTTCGCCGGACGGACGGGACGCGGATGCTCACGATTCACCAGCCGAACAAGTCGCCGAACGAGCGCATGCGGCTGTTTCCCGTCCGGGAAACGTCCGACGGCCTGAGCTGTGCGCCGACGACCGGGAAGTGAGGATTGGACATGGGAAACTATCGGAACACACGACATCACAAAGGGCCGCGCGAGCTCGTGACGGGCGGCGAGTGGATCTACGGGCGCAATCCCGTCGAGGAGGTGCTGGCCGCCGGACGGCGCACGTGCTCGGAGGTCGTTCTTCCGCCGGCGACGCCGGACGAGGAAGACCAGATCCGTCGCATCCGCGACGAGGCGCAGAGCCGCCGTCTCGTCATCCGCACGATGGAGCGCGACGCGCTTGACCGCTTGACGCGCTTCGGGCATCACCAGGGCTGTGCGATCAAGACGACGGGCTATCCCTACGTCGGGTTCGAGGAAATCGTCGCGGACGCTTCGGCGGATGAAAACGCGCTGGTCGTCGTGCTGGATCATCTGGAAGACCCGCAGAACGTCGGCTCGATCCTGCGCACGGCCTGTGCCGTCGGCGCGACGGGCGTCGTCATTCCCGAAGACCGCGCCTGCGGCATCACGCCGGCGGCGGTGCGCGCGTCGGCGGGCGGCACCGAGCATCTGAAGGTCGCGCATGTCGTGAACCTGCCGCGCGCGATGGCTGAACTCAAGGACGCGGGGCTGTGGTTTACGGGGCTGGACTGGGGCGAGGACGCGCGACCCTACACGAAGATCGACTTCAAGGGGCGTGTCGGACTGGTGGTCGGCGCGGAGGGCGCGGGCATTTCGCGCCTCGTGCGCGAGACGTGCGACTTCATCGGCGTCCTGCCGATGCCCGGCGGATTCGAGTCATTGAATGCGGGCGTCGCGGCGGGCGTCGCGCTGTACGAGATCCTGAGGCAGCGCGCATGAAGACGCTTACGCTCAACCGCGAGTTCGCGATGCGGCATCTCGGCGTCGCGTTGCTGATGCTGGGGCTGTCGGGCTGGTTCGGCTACGACGGATTCGTCCGCTATCCGGCGACGCCGGCGGCGGAACTCTACCGCTCGATCGAGGGAAGCGACGCGCCCGCCGGGCTCGACCTCGCGGCGTTCAAGCGGCAGAAGACGCAGACGCAGTACGGTTTCACGCTGCTCGCCTTTCTGGCCGCGCTCGTCATCGGCGGGCATGTCGGCCTGTTGGCGCGGTTTCGCTTCGCCTATGACGACGAAGGTTTCGTCTGCGGCAAGACGCGGCGGAAATTCGCCGACGTGGAGGCGCGCGAGGTCGACTGGTCGCAGTGGGAGAAGAAGGGCATCGTGCGCGTGGCCGGCACGACGCTGGACGCCTGGCATCATGCGGGCGTGCGCGAGGTCGCCGCGCATCTGCCGAAGGAGGCCGCGTCATGAAGCGGCTCTGCGTCTTTGTCGCGAGCGGCTTTGGCCTGGGGCTCGTCGCGCCCTTTGCGCCGGGGACGTTCGGCTCGCTTCCCGGCGTCGCGCTCGCGTACGCGGTCACGGCGCTGCCCGTCTGGCTGCAGATTCCCGCGTGCCTCGGCTTCACGCTGCTGGCGATTCCGTTCTGCGACGTCGCGGAGAAGGCGTTGGGCATCAAGGACGACGGACGCATCACGGCGGACGAGTGGATGCTCTATCCGATCGCGTTCGTCGGCATTCCGCTTGCGGCGTTGCCGTGGTGGTCGATGCTCGTCTTCTTCTGCGTCGTCCGCGCGGTGGACATCTTGAAGCCGTGGCCGTGTCGGCAGCTCCAGTCGATTCCCGGCGGACGCGGCATTGTCATTGACGACTTTTTCGCAAACCTCTATTCGCTCGCGATCAATTGGGCAATCTGCTGGGCGATGATCGGATGAAAGGGTGAAGCATGAAGCAGCCGAACGAGAAGAAAATCGCCGCGCTTGTCAGGGAACTTCTGGTCGAACTGGGGGAAGACCCCGCGCGCGAGGGGCTGGTGAAGACGCCGCAGCGCGTCGCGAAGTCGCTTGCGTTCCTGACGCGCGGCTATCGTCAGCGCCTGAAGGCCGTCGTCAACGGCGCGAAGTTCACGAGCGGCACGAACCACATGGTGATCCTGAAGGACATCGAGCTGTATTCGCTCTGCGAGCATCACCTGCTGCCGTTCTACGGCACGTGCGCGATCGGCTACATTTCGCAGGGCAAGGTGCTGGGCGTCTCCAAGCTTGCGCGCATTGTCGACATGTTCGCGCGGCGGCTTCAGATCCAGGAGCGGATGACGGAGGAGATTGCCGACGCGATCATGGCGGAGGCGGGGGCGGAGGGCGTCGGCGTCGTCATCCGCGCAAAGCATCTGTGCATGATGATGCGCGGCGTCGAGAAGCAGAACAGCGAGATGACGACGTCCGCCGTGCTTGGCTCGTTCCGCACGGACGAGAAGGTGCGGCAAGAGTTCTTGTCGTTGATCGGAAGATGAGAAAAGTCTGGGCGTTTGGATGTTTGGACGTCTGGGGATGACCACCGATCCTCGTTTAATTTAGCAGGCAAAAACAACAAAAACAAAAGGAATCTGACAACATGAACAGCAGAAGAGACTTTCTGAAGGGCACGGCCTGGATGGGCGCGGCGGCGGTTGCGGCGGGATGCCACTTGAATCGCCTGGGCTTTGGCGAGGGCGGTCTCATGCAGGGCTATGCCTACCGCAAGCTGATGGGCAAGAAGATTCGCGTGGGCTTTGTCGGCGTCGGCGGCCGTGGGTCGGCGGCCGTCCATCGTGTCGCGCAGATTCCCGGCTGCGAGGTGGTCGCGCTGTGCGACAAGGTTCCGGCGCGCGTGGACGAGAACGTGAAATGGCTGGCGGACAAGAAGATTCCGACCGTCCCGAAAGGCTATGTCGGCGAGGAGGCCTACAAGAGTCTCTGCGACTTCGGCGCGTGCGACGTCATCTATTGCGCGACGCCATGGCATCTGCACCAGCCGGTTGCGCTCCGTGCGCTCAACGGCGGCAAGATCGCCCTCGTCGAGGTCACGAGCGCGCTCACGACCGAGGAGTGCTGGGAACTCGTCGAGGCGTCGGAGAAGTGGCAGATTCCCTGCATGCAGCTTGAGAACTGCGTCTACGGCGAGATCGAGCTGCTGGAGCTGAACCTGGCGCGGTTGGGGATGTTCGGTGAGATCAACCACGCGGAGGGCGCGTACATCCACGACCTGCGCGAGGTCATCCCTTCGACCGGCAAGCACTACAACACCGAGTGGGTCTGGCGCTACGGCGAGAACATGCTGCACAAGGGCAACCGCTATCCGACGCACGGACTCGTGCCGATCTGCCAGACGATGGGCATTAATCGCGGCGACCGCTTCGACTATCTCGTCTCCCTTGAAAACGGCCCGCACAACGTCAACTACGAGTATTTCAAGAAGGAGTTCCTGACCGACGCCGATCCGCGCAAGAAGGATCCGCCGGCCGCGATGGGCGACATGAACACGACGCTCATCAAGACGGCGAACGGCAAGTCGATCATGGTGCAGCACGACGTGAGCTCGCCGCGTCCCTATTCGCGCATCAACCTCATTTCGGGCACGAAGGGCATCGTCCGCGACTATCCGTTCCAGTGCGCGTTCGAGGACACCTGCTTCGACCGCAAGGCGCATGCCTGGTTCGACGAGAAGAAGGCGACGGCGGTGCGCGAGAAGTACATGCATCCGCTCTGGCGCGACGTCTCCGCGATGGCGAAGAAGGTCGGCGGACACGGCGGCATGGACTTCATCATGGATCTCCGGTGGGCGTGGTGTCTGCAGAACGGCGAGCCGCTGGACATGGACGTCTACGACCTTGCGGCGACGAGCTGTCTCTGCGAACTCACGGAGACGTCGGTTCGGCGCGGATCAAAGCCGGTCGAGGTGCCGGACTTCACGCGCGGCAACTGGCGGAACGTCCAGCCGTGGGGCGTCGTCAACGTCGACCTCAAGAAGATGGGCCTCGACACGGACGCGGTCACGAAAGACGCGGCGGCCCTGAACGTCTGACGGACAGCCGATGAAGATTGTCGTCACGGCCGGCCCGACGCGCGAACATCTCGACCCGGTGCGGTTTCTCTCGAATCCGTCCACCGGCAAGATGGGGTTCGCCGTCGCCGCCGAGGCGGCGCGGCGCGGACATGACGTCACGTTGATCGCGGGGCCGGTGGCTCTGAAGACGCCGGCGGGTGTCCGCCGCGTGGACGTCGTCTCGGCGCGCGAGATGTTGGAGAAGAGCCTGGACGTCTTGGGACTTGGCGGTTTGGACGCGTCTCCGCTCCCCCAGCCCTCCAAACGGCCCAACTCCCAAACATCCAAACGACCGAACCCCCAAACTTCCACCCCGCCAACCGCGTTCATTTCCACGGCGGCGGTTGCCGACTGGCGGCCGGCGACGTGTGCCGTGCAGAAACTCAAGAAGCGGCAGATGTCCTCGACGCTGAAGCTTGTCCGCAACCCCGACATTCTCAAGACGCTCTCCCAACTTGCGCACACCCAAACCCCCGACCTTCGCCTCGTCGGCTTTGCGGCGGAGACGAACGATGTGCTGGAGGAGGCGGCGCGCAAATGCCGTGAGAAGGGGCTGGCGTTCATTGTCGCGAACGACGTGACGGAGGCGGGATCGGGCTTCGGGACGGCGACGAACCGCGTCACCTTCGTCTATCCGGACGGGCGGCTGGAGAAGCATCCCCTGATGTCCAAGCGGCGTGTCGCTGCCGCGCTCGTTCGGACGGTTGAGCGTCTCGGCGCGCGCTGACCGGACGTCACGGGGCGGTCGCTTGTCCGGCGTCGCGTCATGCGTGATGGGAATTTATGCTATAATTTCGTTCATGAGCGAGGGATTGAGAGAGACATTCGTCAAATACCTGACGGGCTTTGTGCTGGTGCTGATCGTGATTGGCGGCCTTGTCCTGATGTATCCGAACTATCGGCGGAGCGAGTCTCTCAAGCTCCAGAACGCCGAGCTTCAGGCGCGCATTGAGAGCAAGAAGGCCGAAATCGCGAAACTTGTCGAGAACCAGCGTCGTTTTCGGACGGATGCCGACTTCGTCGAGGCGATTGCGCGGCAGAACCATCGCGTCTTTCCGGGCGAGCTTGTCTTCATTTTCGACAAGGACTGATGGCGAATTTCCTGAGACTGCTGATGGGGCTGGCGCTCTTGCCGGCGTGCTGGGGCGTCGCGCGTGCGCTTCTCGATTCCGTCGTGGCGGCGGCGGGTGGCGCGGGCCTGAGCGTCGAGACGCTTTCGCTTCTGGGCGGCATCGCCGCGTTTGCGCTTGCGTGGATGGCATTGTCGCATCCGGTTCGGACCTATGTGCTGGGGCATGAACTGACGCACGCGCTTTGGGGGCTTCTGTTTTTCGCGCGGCCGAGCGATCTCACGGTCACGGCGTCGGGCGGCAGCGTGAAGCTCTCGAAGACAAACTTCCTCATCACGCTGGCGCCGTATTTCTTTCCGTTCTACACGTTTGTGGTCATCGTCTGCGCGCTCGTCACGGCCGCGTTCCTTCGTCCGTTGCCCTGTCTGCCGCTTTGGCTCTTCCTGATTGGCTTCACGTGGGCGTTCCACGTCCTCTTCACGGTGGAGACGCTGGGGCGGCGTCAGCCGGACGTGAAGACCTATGGGCGTGTCTTTTCGTGGACGTTCATCTTCCTTGTGAATGTCGTGCTGGTTCTTGTCTGGCTCGCGGCGACGACGCCGCTCACCTTTGAGGCGCTGGGCGGCTTTCTTCTGCGCCGCGTCATGTCGGCCTATGCGGAGACGGGGCTTTTCTTCTGGAACGCGGGCCGCTGGGCCTGGGAGTCTTATGTTTCCTGATCTCATTGACATTGGATTTCTTCATCTGAAGACATATGGCGCGTGCATGGCGACGGGCTTTCTTCTCTGCTGGTGGCTCGTCGAGCGGTTGAGCGGACGCAAGGATCTCGCGAACCTGCTTCTCTCGCTGATGGTTGCCGGCGTCGTCGGGTCGCGCGTCGCCTACGTGGCCGAGCATTGGACGGCCGAGTTCGCCGCGCACCCGGCGCGCATCGTCCGCGTTGACCAGGGCGGACTCATGTTCTATGGCGGATTGATTCTTGCGCTCGTCGTCTTCTTCGTCTGGTGTCTCCGCACGAAGGAGCATCCGCTCGCGCTTGCCGATCTTCTCGCGACCGTCGTTCCGCTGGGGCATGCCTTCGGACGCCTCGGCTGCTTTTTCTATGGCTGCTGTTATGGGCGCGACTCCGACGCCTGGTGCGCCGTCACCTTCCCGATGGGGTCTCCGAGCTGGTACGAGCATGGACGGAAGCTCGTCCCCGTGCTGCCGACTCAACTTTTCGAGGCGGCGGCGTTGCTCGTGCTCTTTTCGTTCCTTTACGTTCTCTATCGGCGCGGTCGCCGCTACACGGCGGGGGCCTATCTCGTCGGCTATGCGGGCATCCGCTTTGGCCTGGAGTTCCTGCGCGGCGATCCTCGTGCCGCGGTCGGGCCGCTCTCCATTTCGCAGACGATCTCGATCGGGCTGGCCGTTCTTGGCGCGGTTCTGCTGGCGCTTGACGCGAAGAGGCGGCAGGGAGAAGGGGTTTGACCATGGCGCTTGCCCTGCAACCGCGTCTGACCCAGCGTCAAGTCGCGACGCCTGCGATGATGCTGGAGTTTTCCCTCCTGCAGCTTCCGCTCGGCGAATTGCGAGAGGCCGTCAAGAAGGAGGTGGACGCGAATCCGGCGCTGGAGATTGCGCGCGACTTCAATCCCGGTCGCGGGGCGCGCGGGGCGTCCGAGGGGTTTGACTTCGAACGGGTGGCGGCGGACGGCGGTGAAAGCCTTGAAGACCACCTCATGGGCGAATTGCGGATGGACGGCGTGGACGGGCGTGAGCTTGATCTGTGCCGCGCGCTGGTTGCCGAACTGGACGACGACGGACGGTTTACGGGCACCTATTCAGACCTTGTGATGACGACGGGCGCGACGGAGGCGGAGCTGGAGGCGGCGCGGCGGCGAATCCTCGCCATTGATCCGAAGGGATGCGGCGCGCGCGACTTGGCCGAGTGCTACCGCGCGCAGCTCGACCGCATCCCTGCGGCAAAGCGTCCGATGGCCGAGAAGGCTTTGGACGAATTGGCCCAGGCGATTGCGGAAGGGCGACTCCGGTCCTTTCGTCCGTCCGACCTCTCGGCGTTTCGGCTGCTCCAGGCGTTGGAGCCGTTCCCCGGGCGGCTGTATGACCGGCGGCGCGTCGAGACGGTTGTGCCGGACGTGCAGGTCGACGCGGACGGAACGGTCTCGGTCGATCAGCGGGGCGTTCCCGAACTGCGCGTCTCGCAGAAGTACATCGAGCTTGCGAAGGATCGGGAGGCGGATCCGGAGGCGCGGGCGTTTGCCGCCGAGAAGGTGCGGCACGCGCGCGAGTTTCGCGAGGCGCTCGTCCGGCGGCAGGAGACGATGGAGGCGATTGCCGAACTGGCCGTTGGCGGACAGCGCGCGTTCTTGTCGGAGGGCAAGGCCGGACTGAAGAAGCAGACGATGAGCGAGGTCGCGCGGAAGGCGAAGTGCGACGTCTCAACCGTCTCGCGGGCCGCCGCGCGCAAATACGTGAAGACGCCGAGCGGGACGGTTCCGCTGCGGCTTTTCTTTCCGCTTGTCGACCAGGCGCCCATCGAGCGGCTGCGCGCGATTCTCCAGTCGCTTCCGCCCGAGCCGCATGTCTCGGACATGAAGGTCGCGGAGATGATGGCGAAGGCCGGCTTCCCGATGGCGCGGCGAACGGTCGCGAAGTACCGTCGGAAATTCGGCTTCAGCGAGGGGCGTCGCCTCTACCCGTCGTCGCGTGCGCCGAGGGGAAACGCCCGTCCTGCGTCCGTTTCGGGCGAAAAAACCGACCCCCCTTGTCAAGGGACGGCAAATAATGGTATAATAACCGAAACTTGTTTGGAAAAGTAAGGAAGACATCTAAATGCCGACTATCAATCAGCTGATTCGCAAGGGGCGCACCCCCCTCGCCAAGCATTCGAAGTCGCCCGCGCTGAAGAGCTGCCCCCAGCGCCGTGGCGTGTGTCTCGTCGTCAAGACGATGACCCCCAAGAAGCCGAACTCGGCCCTCCGCAAGGTCGCTCGTGTGCGCCTGACGTCGGGCTATGAAGTGACGGCCTACATTCCTGGCGAAGGCCACAACCTTCAGGAGCACAGCGTCGTTCTCGTGCGCGGTGGCCGTGTGAAGGACCTTCCGGGCGTTCGTTACCACATCGTTCGTGGCAAGCTCGACTCTCTGGGCGTTGCGGGCCGTAACCGCAGCCGTTCGAAGTACGGCATGAAGCGTCAGAAGAAGGAAGAGGGGAAGTAAGCCATGAGCCGCAGAGGTAAAGTCATCGTCAAGCGCGTTGTCCTCGATCCGAAGTTCAATTCGGAGCTGGTCGCGCACATGATTCGCGTCATCATGAAGGACGGCAAGAAGACCGTCGCGGAGAAGATCGTCTACGGAGCGATTGAGAAGATCGCCGAGAAGATGAAGGAAGATCCGTCCAAGTTCGTGAAGGACGAGAAGGCGTTCGAGTCTCCGATCGAGGTCGTTCAGGCCGCGATCGAGAACATGAAGCCGCAGGTTGAGGTCAAGACGCGCCGTGTCGGCGGCACGACCTACCCGGTCCCGACGCCGATCAAGGAGAACCGCCAGCTCTCGCTCGCCCTTCGCTGGACGACGCAGTATGCGTCGGCCCGTCATGGCATGGGCATGCCGGCTGCTGTCGCCGCCGAGATTCTCGATGCGTTCGCCGGTCAGGGCAACGTCATCAAGAAGCGCGACGACGTCCACAAGATGGCCGCCGCGAACAAGGCGTTCGCGCATTACGCCTGGTAATCAAAAGATTCCGCTTTTCCAGACAGAGAAAGCGCTGCGGTTCGCCGCAGCGTTTTTGGTATTTGCGTTTGAGATTTCGCAAGAGGGTGTCGCATGAGAGAGAAGTTGGCAAGTCGTCTTGGGTTCATCTTCCTGTCCGCCGGGTGCGCGATCGGCCTTGGCAACGTCTGGCGTTTCCCGTACATTGCGGGGCAGAACGGCGGCGGCGCCTTCGTTGCGCTCTATCTGGTTTCTCTGGGGCTGATCGGGCTCCCGATTCTGCTCATGGAATTCGCGACGGGACGGGCCGCCCAGCGTTCAATCCTCCGCCTCCATGCGACATTGACGCCGGAGAAGAAAGCGTGGCGGCTGCATGGCCTGGCGGGAATCCTCGGAAACGTCCTTCTTATGATGTTCTACACGACGGTGACGGGCTGGATGCTCATCTACTTCGTGCGCATGGCATCGGGTGCGTTTGCCGGGCTTGACTCGTCGGGCGTCGGCGCGGCGTTCGGCGGCATGCTCAACGATCCGTGGACGATGTCGGCGGCGATGCTGGCCGTCACGGCGGCGGCGACGTTCGTCTGTTCGATTGGGCTTCAGAAGGGGGTTGAGCGCGTGACGAAGTGGCTCATGCTCTGCCTCCTTGCGCTCATCGTTGTCCTTGCGGCGAACAGCGTCTTCCTCGACGCGGCGAACAGCGGCTTTGCGGGCCTCAAGTTCTATCTCGTCCCCGATCTCGCGCGTATGCAGTCCGTCGGCATCGCCAAGGTGACGGTCGAGGCGATGAACCATGCGTTTTTCACGCTCTCGCTCGGCATTGGCGCGATGTCGATCTTCGGCAGCTACATTGGGCGCGACCGGACGCTCCTTGGCGAGTCGTTGCACGTCTGCTGCCTCGACACGCTCGTCGCCGTCTCGGCGGGCGTCATCATCATTCCGGCCTGTTTCGCCTACAACGTGAATCCGGGTCAAGGCCCGGGCCTCATCTTCACGACGCTGCCAAACGTCTTCAACGACATGCCGTTCGGGCGGCTTTGGGGGACGCTCTTCTTCGCCTTCATGAGCTGCGCGGCACTGACGACGGTCATTGCCGTCTTTGAGACGATTCTCGCCTGCCTGATGGACTTCTTCGGCTGGAGTCGGCGAAAGGCTGGGCTTCTGACGGGCGGGGCGCTCGTCTTCCTTGCATTCCCCTGTCTCCTCGGATTCAATGTTTGGGGCGGCATCCACCCGCTTGGCGAGGGCTCGTGCATCCTTGACCTTGAGGACTTCCTCGTCTCGAACCTCATCTTGCCGCTGGGCGGCCTTTCCTTTGCGCTCTACTGCTGCCACCGCTATGGCTGGGGGTGGGAGAAGTTCCTCGCCGAGGCGAATGCAGGACGTGGCCCATGCGTCCCGAACGGCCTGCGCGTCTATTGCGCCTATGTCCTGCCCGTGCTCGTCCTTGCGCTCTTTGTCCTCGGCCTCGTAGACAAGTTCGTGAAATAAGACGGCGGTGCATGGGGCCGCGCCGTCAGCCGTTTTTCGGCAAGACCCAGCTGACGGAACGGTTTCCCTTTCGGAAGATTTCGCGGGCGACGGCCTGGACGTCCGCCGCCGTCACGGCGCGGATGCCCGCAATCTGCTCAGACGGCGAGACGAGGCGTTTGAATTCGAGCATTGTCTGGCCGTAGAAGAAGAGCTTGGACGTCGTTTTCTCGTGCGAGAGGCGGAAGTTTCCGATCAGGAACTCCTTCGTGCGGCGAAGTTCCTCCGCGCCGACGCGCGTCGTGGTGACGCGCCTCAGCTCGCGATCGATTGTCGCGAGCGCGGCGTCGGCCTTTGCCGCGTCGAGTCCCGCCGTCACGGTGAACATGCCCGCATCCGCGAAGAAGCGCATCCGAGAGGAGATGTCGTAGCTGAGGCCGCGCTTCTCGCGAACCTCCTGAAAGAGGCGTGAGGACATGCCGCGACCGAGAACCGCATCCAGGACAGTGGCGGCATACTTGCGCGAGTCGCGGCATCCGAACATGCGGTAGCCGAGGGCGAGTTGCGCCTGGTTGATCTCGCGTGTGACGGATGTATGCGGCACGACGGCGCCGTGGTCGATCTCGGCGCCGGCGGGGGCGGCGGGCTTTCGCGCAAAGCGTCCGAGTTTCGTCTCCAGCGTCCGGAGGGCCTGGTCGGGATCGAACGCGCCGACGAGGACGGCAATCGTGTTGTCGGGGCGGTAGTGCGCCTTCACGTAGCGGCGGAGAACGGCGGGCGTCATCGGCCCAAGGGAGGCTGGACTTCCGGCGACGGGCGCGCCGAGCGTCGAGCACGGGAAGAGGTTGCGTTGCAGGTTCTCCAGTGCGACGGAGGCTGGCTCGTCGGCATACATCTTGATTTCCTCGATGACGACTTGCTTTTCGCGCGCGAATTCGTCCGCCGGAATGGTCGCGTGCAGGTAGATGTCGGAGAGAATGTCGATGGCCTCGTCCAGGCATTCGTTCGGCAGGTGGGCGAAGTAGCAGGTCGATTCCTTGCCCGTGCCGGCGTTGAAGTTGCCGCCGCGCCCCTCGATCGCCTGGGTGATGTCGAGTGGCGAGCGCGTGGGCGTGCCCTTGAAGAGCATATGCTCGATGAAGTGGGAGATGCCGGCGTGCGCGGCATCTTCGTGACGCGAGCCGGAGGCGACAAAAAGGCCGAAGGCGATGGATTCGGCTTCACACGGGACAAGAATGGCGCGGAGGCCGTTGCGGAGCGTCTTGAGCTGGGATTCCATAAGTGGCGCGCATTATACCAAAAATGCCAGCCACTGTCTTTCCGTCGGGGGAGGTCGGTAGGTGCGCAGGTCGCGTGTTGAATATGCTATAATGCCGCCATGAGCATGAGACCCGAACAGATCCCCTACGG
>CAYQUI010000054.1:0-12813 GCA_964420685.1 uncultured Lentisphaeraceae bacterium
CAACAACACGCACCGCCGCATTTATATAAATGCGGCGGTGCTTTGCAACGATTTACACTTATCGGCCTTACTTGATTTTGCGCGTCCAGACGCCACTGCCGCGCGTGTGGATGAAGAGGCGGCCTCGGTCGAGGACAAGCCAACGAGACGCGCCCGTGCGCCAACACGTCAAAAGACGGGCGCGGCTAATCTTCGCGCCACTTGAGGTAACGGACTTTTCCGTCCTTCACGTAGCACTCGCACGTCGCCTCGTGCGTCATGCCCATCGACGCGGCGACGATCCGCATCTGGAAAACCGTGTCCGCATCCGGCGTGTAGCAAAGGTACTCGCTCGCCTCCTGTCCGATATCGACGTTCGCGTAGTCCGAGACGCGCTGGCAGAGATCCTGCCAGTCCTTGTAGGGCCACCAGTCGCGCGTCTCGTCGACGTCCGCGCCCTCCGGCATCACGGCACGCGCCTCGACAATCGCCCGCGCGACCTCCTCCGACTCCGCCGTGTCCCCATCGGTCGTCGCGTCCTCGTCGAAGATGCCGGGCACCGTCAGAAGCTGCTCGACCGTGCAGTCGTTCACGTTCACCTTCGCGCTCCCGGACGTGCCGAAGACATTGACGATTCCCTTGAGACGCGGATTCTCCTCCGACTCGTCCGCGTCCGGATGAAGCAGCCCGCCCGTGAGGACGGCCGGGAAGTCGCGGAAGCCACGCACGGCGGCCAGTTCCTTGACGTCGGGAATCGCGCCGTTGCGCGGCAACAGCATCTCCTCCTTCGCGGCGTTTCGCGCCGCCTTGCCGCGCGCCTCGTCTTCCAGCCGCTCGTTCACCTGCTTGTACCACGCCTCGTCCGCGCCGTCGTCCTCCTGCGGATTGAGGTCGGGAAGCGGCCCTTTCGTCGACGTGCTCGTGTCGCGCCAGTTGTTCCAGCTCGCGACGAGGAGATTCATGAGGTTATGCCGCTTCGTGCCGCGCCCATCCGCCTGCGGCGCGTCAACCTCCAGTTCCTCGTCAATGCCGGATGCCTTCAGGATCATCTGCCAACGCAAGGCATAGTTCTTGTCGCCGCCCGCGTAGAGTTCGTTGACGTTGATGCCGTTCGACGCCCCCGATCCGGCAAGCTGAATCTCGACCGTGATCGTGCCCGACTCTTCGTCCGACTCGTCCAGCAGGAGCGGACCGACCGTGCACTTCGACTCGAACTTGAGCGCGCGCTTTTCGAGGTAGAAGCGGTCTTCCTCGTCCAGATCCTGCGTGTTCTCGCCGTCGCTCCAGGCCTTCGCGTCGTTGAAGCCGAGAAGAATCGCCTCGCCGAGGATGCGCCCCGGCTCGATCAGCCGCGCGACGCGATTGCGCTCGCGCACGAAGAGGTTAATGCCCGCCTGCTGGTGCGCCTCAAACGCGAAGGAGAAGACCATCACCGAGAGGACGGCGATGATCCAAAGCGCGACGATGAGCGCACTGCCGCGTTGCGCCGTCATTTGCGCTTCGCCCCCTTCCCCTCCTTCTCGGTCTCTTCGCCGCCCGGCGGCAACGCGCCGTCCAGCGACTGCTCGTGGATCGGAATGCGCACGATGCGCACCATCGGCGCGCGCGCGGTCTGCGAGCGGAAGCTCTCGTCCGGCTTTTCGATGTGGAACGTCAGCTCGACCTTGTAGGGGACGGCGTTTGAGGCGTCGAACGTATCCTTGAAATCCCGCTTCTCGTTCTCGCCCGCGCCGTCCGTCGCGCCGGCCTTTCCCTCCTCCGCCGTCGCAAGGACGCGGCAGTTGAAGCCCGTCACGCCGTCCGCGACGAGAATCGGCTGGTAGAGCTCGTCGTTCGCAAACGAGTAGTCGGTGTCGTCGCCGCCGTCCTTCGGGATGAGCGCGGCATCGCCACAGAGGCGCGCATAAAGCCCCGTCTTCTGGATCGGCTCGGCGTAGTCGCTGTTCCCTTCCTCCAGCACCATCACCTGCACGCGGTGGACCGTGTCGGCGAGCGCGCTCTTCGTGCCGACGATCGCGGGGCCTGTCTTCGACCAGGTGATGACATCCGAGCGGTCGGGGTCTTCGCCCGACCCACGGTCTTCGAGAACGAAGCCATAGTCGGCGTTCTGCTTGCCATCGTGCGGATAGTACATCGAACGAAGCCCCGCGATGACCTGGCCAAGGGCGTAGTCCGTGCGCTGCATCTTGTCAAGGTAGTCCGTCGAGACCTGCCAGCCGCGCGAGACGGACTGGAACGTCATCACGCTCAACGCCGTGAGAACGCCCACCAGCAGCGTCGCCAACAGCATCTCGACGAGCGTGAAGCCCGATCGTCCGCAGCGGCCGCCCGCCTTCGGAAGCGGGCCGCTCCGAAGCGCGAGTTCCCGCACGAGACACGCGCCGAGAAGAACGATCTGCCAGCTCATGTAGAGCCAGGCGAGGACGATCGGCAGAAACGCGAACGAGCCATAGAGCGCGGACGACTTTGCGATTCCGACCTGCGCGACCGCGCAGAGCTTGAGCCAGCCGCCGAACAGCACGGCCGTGACAAGCCCGCCCAGTCCGGCGCAGCGAAACCGGACGGCGCAGTTCGGCACGACCCAGAAGAAGAAACCGAAGGCCAGCGACGCCGCGCCCAGCGTAAACGTAAAGCCAAAGAGCCGCGAATCCAAAAGTCCGATCAGGCCGTCCGACATCCATTTCGTGACCCAGAGCCGCCCCATCGTCCAGGTCAGGACGTCCTCGACCGTCCGCAGGATCGGCAACGACATCGCCACCGTCGCGAGAACCGGCAGGACAACAAGGATGAAAAGATAGAGATACGCGCGCTTCCAGACGGGGCGCGCCCGCGCGACGCAAAAGATCTCGTTGAAGCTCGTCTCGACGGACGCCAGCGACGAGATGACCGTCCAGAGGAGGAATCCAAAGCCAATCCAGCCAAACGTCCCGACGTCAAACGACTCGACGCGCGCGAAGAGGTCGTTCGAGACGGCGCGGGCCTCACGCGCAAACTCCGACGCCGCCAGCCGCTTCGCGCGGCGCGCCTCCTCGTCGGCGGCGGCCAGGAGCGGCAGTTCCCCGTCCGGCGCACGCTCAATCTCGACGATGAGCGCATCGATCCGCGCGTTCAACTGGCCGCGCGCATATTCGTCAACCCGACAGGCCTTCGCCGCGACGAGAATGCAGCAGAGGACGGGCACGACGGCGAGCAGCGAGAAATACGTCAGACCCGCCGCGTGCATCGTGCAGTTGCAGGCGAGAAAGCGGCGGACGACACGCCCGACAAACGACGTCTGCACGGCCGACCACGCGCGCAGAGGGAGGCGTTTCACAGCAGAGGCCCCGTCACAAGCCCAAGAACGACGCCCGTCACGTAGACGACGGCAAGAATCGCCAAATTCTCGCGTAGGCTGCGGTTCGTGCGAAAGAGGACAAGCAGGCCAAGGCCCGACCCCGTAAAGGACGACGCCATCAGCGCCCCCCCGCTCATTGCGCCCGAACAGTAAAGCTCCGCACCCGCAACGGAGACGGCGCAGTTCGGCACGAGGCCCAGCGCACCCGCCGTCAGTTCGCCGAGAACGGGCGTGTTGAGGCGCAACGCCTGAAAGCAGTCTTCGCCAAAGAAGTGGAGCGACAGTTCGATCGCGCCCGAGACGAGGACGATGAAAAAGAAGATTTCCGCCGTGTGAATGAGCGCCGGCACAAGAATGCCCTTATGCGCGCGACAGCCACAATGACTGTGTTCGCAAAGATCATGGACATGCATCGCCCGACGGCGCACACGAAGGACGGCGCGAACCCCGTCCACAAGAAAGCCGACGGCAACTGCCGCGCCGACCTTGAGAAGCACGATCCGAACCAACAGGGAGAGCGGGATCTGCTTGGACAGGAGAACGGGGACCAGTTCGTCGGACGTCGAAAGGAAAACGGCGAGAAGCGTACCGACCGTGATGACGCCGCCCGCATAGAACGAAGCCGCCGCCGCCGAAACGCCGCACTGGGGAACCGCCCCTGCGGCCGCCCCCGCCAGCGGCCCAACCAAACGCGCACGCTCGAGAATCCTCTCGAGCGCACCGCCCGCATGCGCTTCCACGGCCTCCAGGACCAAATAGGTCGCGAAGAGGAACGGAAGCAGCAGCAGGGTTTCCTGGACGAACTCAATCACGCGGGATTGATCGCCTCGTTCGGGCACTGCGCCGCGCACGCGCCGCAGTCGACGCACTTGTCCGGATCAATCGTGTAGGGCGAACCCTCGGAAATCGCCTCCGCCGGGCACGCGTCCTTGCAGCATCCGCATCCGACGCACTTGTCGGCCGCAATCTTGTGAGCCATGGTTCTGTTCTCCTTTGGTTTTGTTGGTGGTTGGTTGAAACAACGCGCGTATTATATCACCTTTCCGTGCTGTTAGACAATGGAAACTTGGACTCCCCCAGCGTCTCGCCGTCGCCCGTAAACGTCCAATCGGGATAGAGGGCCTTGAGCACCTTGCGATAGTAGTCGGCGTCGACGACGCGGTCGTCCGCGAGTGCCGCGACATAGAGCCGTTCAAGAGCCGAAACGACCGACGCGCGCGTCCGTGCGATCTCCTGCGCGGCGGACTCGGACACTTCGCGCTCCATGCGCGCGAGATGCCGCGTCGCGCGCGGCAGCGTTCGGTCATTCTCGGCCCGGTAGGGGGTCTTCGCCTGCTTGCGGACGTTCCCCTCGGCATCGATGATCGTGTCATCCTTGCCGCCGGCCCAGGCGAGGTCGGCGACCGTCTTCTCCGGCACGAGCGCGCGTTCGCGTTCCTCAAGATCTTGCCGCCATTCCCGCAGATCGCGTTCGGCCGTCTCGAAGTCGATCTTGCGGAGTTCGAGAAGCTTCGCCTCGGCGATGACCTTCTCGGAGCGGAGTTTCTCCGTCGCCAGCCGGTCGGCGGCCGCCTCGGCCTTCGCCGCTTCGGCTTTCTGTACGGCGAGTGCCTTTGCCTTCTCGGCGGCCGCCGCCTCGGCCTTCAGTTTTGCCGCGAGGCGGTTCTCCTTCGCGGCCTCGGCATCCGCCTCGGCCTTTTTGCGCAGGTCTTCGGCCTGGGCGCGCTTCGCCGCCGCGACCTCGGCCTCGGACTTCGCCTTTTCGGCGGCGGCGGCATTCGCCGCGCGCGTCTCCTTCGCGGTTTCAAGGCCCGCTTCGGCGGCACGCGCCTTCTCCGCCTCGGACTCCGCCGTCTTCGACGCGGCCTTGGCAAGCGCCGTCGCCTTTTCGGCGGCCGCCGCCTCGGCTTCGGCCCGCGCCTGAGCCTCGGACGAGCGATTCGCGCTCACGACAATCGCGGCAACCGCCGCCGCGACAACGGCAAGCGAACCCGCGACAATGGAAATGGCTTTTGCGTTCATGTCAGGGAAAGGTCGTGTTAACTGAGATGGAAATTAAGTTGTGACAAGAGAGGCTTGAGAGGCGAGGGCGAAAGCGCGAGTGGCTTGAGAGACCCGAAGGGGCTGAGAAGCGACCCAAAGCCCGTTCCCCTGCCGCTCCAGCCTCTCGCGTCAAGCCGCGCCTCACTCGCCCTTCGCCTTTTCGACGGACTCGGCCTTCTTCTCCGCGGCCGCCGCCTCGGCCAGTTTCTTCTCGCGAATCTCCGCCGCCAATTCCTTCAGAAGCGTCTGGCTCTTTTCGTCAAGCATCCTCTCCTCAAGCTCCTCCCGGGCCTCCCTGTCGAGTTCCTCCTTGTGCATCTTGAGCCAGAGGTTGCGCTCCTCGGCCGACAGCGTCTCCAGCTTCTTCGCGCGCTTGACCTTCTCCTGTTCAACGGCCATTCGCGCCTGACGCTCCTCGTCCTGCTTCTTCCACTCGTCCTGAATGCGGCGCAGCTGTTCCTTCTTCGAGACAGGGTCCGCCAACGCCGACGCCGACCAGCCACGATCGTCCCACGGACGCGGATCGCTCATCGCGTTCTTGCGGCGGATCGCCTCGGCCTGCGCGCTCTCCGCGTCATCCAGCACATACGGCGTCATGAAGACCAGAAGCTCGTTGCGCGTCTCGGACGACGACGTCGAGCCAAAGAGGTACTTGCCGATCCACGGGATGTCCTTCAGGATTGGAATGCCGCTCTCGCTTTCCGCCACCTTCGTCTCCGTCAATCCGCCCAGCACGACCGTCTGGCTGTTCTCCAGCAAGACATCCGCCGCCATCTTGCGCTTGAGCGACGTGTCGATCTGAACCTCGTTGCTGGACGGATCAAGGATCGTCTGCTTCGCGCCCAGCTGCGAATACTCCTCTTCGACCGCCAGCATGACCGTGCCGTTCGGATTGATCTTCGGCGTGACCTTAATCGTGATGCCAAGTTCCTCCGACGAATACTGCGGGGCGGTCGAGTTGCCTGACGCATAGACCGACGATGACACCTGGTAGCCCGTCAGGAACTGCCGCTTCTGCGTCGCGTCGATTGTCGCCTCCTTGTTGTCCACCGTCATGATGACCGGCGAGGCGACATACTTCGAGCGCGAGTCGTTCTTCGACGCCTTGATGACCGCGCCGAGGTCAAGTCGGTCGGAATAGACGCCATACGTCAAGCCGGCGCCGCCAGGCGTGAACAAGGCCGGCAGACTCTTGCTGACTGCGTTGATTAAGACGTTCGTCGGCTGCTTCACGTCGCTCACCTCCATGGCAACGCTGTTCTGTCCGCCGCCGCCGCCAAGCGCCTGACGATACTGGTTGCCTTTCGCCTGCATGCCGTGCACCCAGTCGATGCCCGTCGAGATGTCGTCGCCCAACTGCACCTCGATGATGACCGTCTCGATCAAGACCTGGCTCAACTTGATGTCCATCGACTCGATGATCGACTCGATCGTCGGCACAAGCTCCTTGTCCGTCATGACGACAAGGCCGTTGATGCGCTTGTCGGCGAGGACGGTCGTGTTGTCCTTCGAGAGCTCGCCCGCCTTCGCCTCGCCCGAACGCTGGTTCGCCGGCTTCTTCGCCGTCGTCGCGGGCGCACTGCCGCTGTTGGTCCGCGTGATGTTTCCGCCCGACCCCTTCTTCGCGTTCTGGTTCGTGTTCTTGCTCTTGCTCTGCGACGACGACGAGTTGCCGATCAGGTCGTTGATCATGTCCGAGACGTCTTCCGCATCCGCGTACTTCAAACGATAGACCTTCACGACCGTGTCCGGCGTCGTCTCGACGTCCAGCTGTTCGATCACCTTGTCGAAGAAGTCCATGTTCGCCTTCGACGTGATGACGATGAGCTTGTTCGAACGCTCGTCCGGCACGATCAGCACCTTGCCGCGAATCATGCCGCGATCCGCGTCCGAAACGGTCATGACAAGCGACTCGTTGCTGACGGGCTGCGGCTGGGGCTGCGCCGGCTGGTTCCGCCCCAGAAGCCCGCGCCGCAACGGCGAACGCGTCGCCTGCTGCTGGGCGGAGGGATTCGTCGGCGCCTTGTTCTTCTCCTGCCACTTCATCGCGTCGTCGACGATCGCCTGCAGGGCCTTCTGAACCTCGTCGACGGAGGCGTTCTTGATCTGGCGCACGAAAACCTGCTCCGTCACGGGCGCGGCGACGTCAATCGCCCGCGCGATCTCAAGCATCCGGTTGATGTTCTGCTCCGTGTCCGTGACGAGAATCTTGTTCGTCCGCTCGAAGACGATGAGAAGCCCCGCGTTCGACTTGAAGCCCTCCAGCACCTTCTGCGCGTCCTCGGCCGTCATGTTCTCGAAGGGAATCATCATCGAGACGACCTTGCCGCTTTCGCCCAGTTTCGTCTCGGGGTCCATGAGAATCGGGATGCCCTCCTTGCGCACGTCCTTGCGCGGCAAGGCGCGGATGAAACTGTCCTTGTACGGCTCAAGGTGGATGCCGTGCATCTCGAGAACGGTCTCAATCGCCTCCAGGTACTCCTCGCGCGAAAGCTTCTGTCCCTGCTTGGACTTGAGCGTAATCGTCGCCGCCGGACACGCCGGGTCCTTAAGGATCGTCTTGCCGACCTCGTCGCCGTAGGCCATGATGATGAGGTCGCTCGCCGCGCCGTCCCAGTTGAGGGCATGCCCGCCCGTCGGCGAAGCCGCTTCATCGGTCGTCGCCGAAGCCGACGCAGACGCGGACGGAGCCGGGCGCGCCGTGTTCACCGCGCGCGCGCCGTTTCGTCCGCCGCGATTCAGAAGCGGCGACCGCAGTTGCTGGGCCATCGCCGGATACGCGACGGCCAAGGCCACGACAAAGAGCAGACAGTTCTTCATAGGCAATCGAATCCCTTTCAGCTTCTCATTCCCTCATGTACGCGCAGTTGAGCGTGAACGTCCCGCGCAGATAGCCCTTTTTCGCGCTCGGCTTGAAGTCCAGCTCGGCGATGTCGAAAAGGCCCTCTTTCGAGTTCTCCAGTTCGTAGAGAAACTTGACCAGTGCCTCCAGCGAACCTTCCCAGCTCGCGTCGACCGGCAGAACCGTCACGTCGTCGATCTCCAGCTTCTCCTTCTGCGTGCCGCGCTGCGAGATCTGAATGAGGTTTCGGTTCGCGACCTCGCCCATCTTCTGCAGCCACGTCGTGTCCGTCGCCTGGCCGGCCGCGAACGTCGGCATCGCGGCCTTTTCGGTTTCGTAGGCCACGTCCCACTTCGCCTTGTCGGCGATGAGCCGTTCCTCCTTCGCATACGTCGCCTTCGCCTGCTCGTAGCGTCGCGCCGCCTTCTTCCAGGCGGACTCCGCCGAAAGAAACCACGTGAGCGCCGCGAGGACGTAAAGCCCGACGACGGCCAGCGCGGCGAAGACCGCCTTCTGCTTGAGCGTCAGCGCATTCATTCCTCTTCCTCCGAAGCCTCAAACCCGAGTTCCAGGTCGAAGCGCTGCTTGCCGCGCATCATGTTGAGCCGGCCGAGCGTGACGGTCGCGAAGACGCGCGGGGCCTCCTCGTCTTCGCCAAACGCAAGGGCCTCCATCGCGTTCTTGAAGTCATAGACCTCGGTGTCCGTCTCGGCTTCGCCCGACAGCCGAAGCCCCTTCGCGCGGTCATAGTCCCAGCCCGACAGCGTGATTCCCGCCGGCAGACGATCCGACACCGCCTTCATGATCTCCAGCGCGCCGCGCCCATGATCCGAATACGTCTTGAAGACGTCGACCTTCTTCTTCTTGTCGCTGACCTGACGGTACTGCCGCGCATGCTGCCGCGACAGGTCTTTCTGGTGATCCGTCAGGAATCCGTAGGCGACCGGCACGCCGAAGAGAACGCCCATGACCACCAGCCAAAGGCCGACGGCGACCGAAAGGTTGCGGACGAGACGCTTCTTGAAGCGCGTTTCCTCCAGCACCTCGCGCCAGCTCGCCGGAAGCGCGTTGAGGGACGACGGGTCGGCCGAGCGCGCGGCGATTCCCTCGACCGCCGCCTCCGTCACGGCCGCCTCGACCGTCTCCGCCAACGGCTTCGGCCCGCCGAACGCCTCCGCCTCCAGCAGAAGCAGCATCTCCTCGCGCGCGGGATCGTCCGACTCGACAACGCCCCGAATCGCGACGGGCATGTCGCCGTCCAGGACGAGCAACGTGACGCCGTCCGCAGACGTCAGGCGCACGAGCCGCCGTTTTCCGTCCGTCGCGTCGAAACGCCCCCAAATCGCACGCAGTTCGCCCAACGCAAGAAGATCGATGCGCGTCACGCTGAGCTTCTGCGCGTCCAGCGCCTCGGCAATGTCGTCCGACGCGCCTTCGGGCAACGCCGCCGCCAGGACGACCGCCCCCTCCGCCGTCTCGCGCACCGTCTCGCACGATACCGTCAGCGGCTCGTCAGGAAACGGGCTCATCGCCTGCAAGGCGGGCGTCGCGACAGCAGCCGCGTCTTCCCCGGCCGGCACGCGCACCATCTTCACCAGCAGACGGCTCGTCGGCAACGCCAAGACGGCCTCGCGTCCGGAACGACCGGATACAGCGACGCGAATCGTTCCGCCCTCGAAGACGGCGACTTGGAACTCTTTCTGCATTTTCGGCAATTATACCAAAATTCTGTCCGTCAAATCACGCCGACGGGGCCGTCCCGCGCGATTCGACGAAAAAGACCTTGTCGCCGACGCGGCAACGCGGCGCGCGAAACGTGACCCACGAGCCCTTCTCGCCAACGGACGGACGCGCCTCGTCGCGATGGAGTTCGCCGACGACAAGCTCCTGGACGCCCGTCGTCGGTCCGTGGATCTGGATGGGGTCGCCCGGACGAATCGGGTGATCCTGCACCTTCACCTGTGCAATGCCGGCCTTGAGGAAATAGTCGATGACGACGCCGATGTGACGCTTCACGGTCGTCGCCTCGGAATCCTCCGTTTGCGTGAACTGGTCAACGCCCGGCCGCCCGAAGTAGAGGCCGTCCGAGAACGCGCGGTGGAAGACCGTCTTCACCGCGTCCGTCAGTTCCGCGACAAGCGCGGGCGTGTACGTGCCGTCGCAGACCGCGTCCACGGCCCGCCGATACGCCGCGACGACCGTCTTCACGTAGTTCGCGTTGCGCGCGCGGCCTTCGATCTTGAAAGAGGCGATTCCCGCCGCCATGAGACGGTCGACGAAGCCGAGCGAGCAGAGGTCGCGCGCCGAAAGGACGGTATGCGGCTCGACGACATAGGCCGCCTGCCCCTCGTGCACGGGCGCGCCCTGCTCGTCCTCGTAGAAGTCAATCGCCTGCACGAGGAACTTTCGTCGGCAGGGCTGGACGCATTCGCCGCGACAGGCGCTCTTGCCGAAGACGTCCTGGCTCATGAAGCAACGCCCCGATTCGGCGACGCACTGCGCGCCATGCACAAAGCATTCCAGTTCAACGCCTGTCTTCGCGTGGATCGCGGCGACTTCACGAAGCGTGCACTCGCGCGCGAGGACGACGCGAGACGCGCCCTGCGAGACGAGGAAGCGCACGGCCTCGGAGTTGGAGACCGACATCTGCGTCGAAATGTGGAACGCGACGCCATGCTTCTTGCAGAGCGAGATGACGCCCCAGTCGGAGACGATGAAGGCGTCCACATGGGGCTTCGCCGCACAGATCGTCCGCTCGACCGCCTCCGCCTCGTCCTCGAAGAGAATGGCGTTCAGCGTCAGATACCGCTTCACGCGCCCACAGCGGCGCGCGATCTCGGGCAAGTCCTCTTCCGTGAAGTTGACGCCGCTGCGCGCACGCATGTTGAATCGGCCGAGGCCGAAGTAAACGGCGTCTGCCCCCGCGTCAAGAGCCGCCTGAAGGCACGTGAAGTCCCCCGCCGGGGCCAGAATCTCAGGACGTTTCATACAAAATCAAGACCCCGCATCAATTTGAATGAATCTCCAGCCGAAGGTCGATGCGCTTCGGCGCGCCGGGCAAGGCCGCGAGTTTCGCGGCCATCTGCCGAAGCCTCGGACGAAGCAAAAAGAGCGTCGGGGCCGTCTTCACGTAGACGAATATCTTGCCGTCTTCGTAACGTCCCGGCCGCGCCGGCACGTCCGGAAAGAGAACGCGCCAGCGATCGACGAGGGAATCGAAGAAGTCGTTCTTCTCGGTCAGCAAATCCTTCAAGGCCGCGTCGAAGGCCGACGCCGACGTCCGATGGCGTCCGCGCTGGTCAAGGCCGGTCGCCCGCCCGTAGAGATTGCTGTCGTCAAACCCCATTCACACGTCCACTCATTCGATCATTCACACATTCCCCATTCGACCATTCCCTACTTCGCCTTCATCTGAAGCCAGGACTCGATGAACGGCTGGATGTGGCCATCCATCACGGCATTGACGTCGCTCGTCTCGCACTCCGTGCGGAGATCCTTCACCATCGTGTACGGACAGAAGACGTAGGAGCGGATCTGGCTGCCCCAGCCGTTCTCGGACTTCGCGCCATAGAAGCGATCCATCTCGGCCTTCTTCTGGTCTTCGTAGTACTCGTAGAGCTGGGCGCGCAGCATGTTCATCGCCTTCTCCTTGTTCATGTGCTGCGAGCGTTCCTTCTGGCAGGCGACGACGATGCCGGTCGGCAAGTGCGTGAGGCGAACCGCCGAGTCGGTCTTGTTGACGTGCTGGCCGCCCGCGCCGCCCGACCGGTAGGTGTCGATGCGCAGGTCTTCGTCCTTGATCTCGACGTCGATGTCGTCGTTGATCTCGGCGACCGTCTCGACGGACGCGAAGGACGTCTGGCGACGCTTGTTCGCGTCGAACGGCGAGATGCGCACAAGGCGGTGAATGCCGCGTTCGGCCTTGAGCATGCCGAAGGCATAGGGGCCTTCGACCTTGAAGTAGACGTCCTTGTAGCCGGCCTCTTCGCCCTCCTGCGTGTCGTATTCCTCGACCTTCCACCCCTGGCTCTCGGCGTAGCGCTGGTACATGCGGTAGAGCATCGCGACCCAGTCGCACGCTTCCGTGCCGCCCTGCCCGGCATGCAGCTTCACGAAGACGTTGCAGGCGTCGAACTTGCCGCCGAGGAGCGACTGGAGACGGAGTTTGCCGAAGAAGTCGTCAGCCTTCGCGCACTCGCCGAGCGTGTCCTTGAGCGCGACCTGCTGGGCCTCGCCCTCCTCCATCTCGGCAAGCTCCAGCATGACGCCCGCGTCCTCGACCGTCTTCTCGAGGGAGGTGAACGGCACGACATACGCGCGCTCCGCGTTCGTCGCGGCAATGACGTCGCGCGCCTTTGCCGGATTGTTCCAGAAGTCTCCCGTCGCCTGCTGCGCCTCAAGGTCGGCGAGCTTCGTGCGCCGCTCCGCGACCTTGATGTAGTCGGCCATTTCTCCGACCTTCTTCTTCAGGCCCTCAATCCGCTGCCGGACTTCCTCGACCTCCAGCAGCTTCGCTTTCTCTTGTTCCGCCATAGTGCGGCGTATTATACCAAAAACAGGCCGCCGCCGAATCGAAAGCGCCCGCCCGATCCTTCCCTCAATGTCCTGTTGCCAA
>CAYQUI010000055.1:0-12693 GCA_964420685.1 uncultured Lentisphaeraceae bacterium
GCCGCGCCGGCGATGAAAAACCTACGAGAGACATCCATGTTGCTTCACTCCTTTTCGTGGTTCAGGTTGCCGTCATCGGCGACACGCCGCCGACAACGCATCTATTATACCACAACGAACGCTCTGAATTGTTGTGCCGTGAATCCGTCGCCCGCCGTGGAGCCGCCCGTTGCGCGCCCACGCACCTCACCAGGCAATCGGCTTCAGGCCATTGGCATTCAGGTACTCGTTGGCTTTCTTGAAATGCCCGCAGCCGATGAAGCCGCGAAAGGCCGATAGCGGAGACGGGTGCGGGGCTTCCAGCACAAGATGCCGCTGCCGGTTTACGAACGCGCCCTTTCGCCGTGCGTAGCTCCCCCACAGCATGAACACGAGATGTTCGCGCTGTTCGGCGAGCTTCGCGACGACGGCGTCGGTGAACCTCTCCCAGCCCTTTCCCTGGTGCGACCCCGCGCAGCCCGCCGCGACGGTGAGCGTGGCGTTCAGAAGCAGCACCCCCTGATCCGCCCAATGCGACAAGTCCCCATCCCGACACTGGAACGGCGTTCCGTATTCGTCCTCAAGTTCCTTGTAGATGTTGACGAGAGACGGCGGGACCCGAACGCCCTTGTTCACGGAAAAGCACAGCCCATGCGCCTGGTTCGGCTCATGGTACGGATCCTGTCCGAGAATCACGACCTTCACCTTGTCGAACGGCGTACGGTTGAACGCCTCGAAGATGTGTCGCGCCGGAGGGTACACGACGCCGCCGGCATACGCCTTGCGCACGAATCCGTCCAGCTCTCCAAAATACGGGCTGTCGAATTCGCCAGACAGCACCTGTTTCCACGTCTCTTCGATCTTGACGTTCATGGTTCGATCGCCACTTTCACCCGTTCGGTTTCCGGCAAGACCGCCTCCAGCACGTCCGGCGCGATTTCGGCGCAGATGCCGCGATGTCCGGCATTGATGTAAACGAGGGGGCAGTCAAAAATCGTTTCCTCGACGTAGACTTTCATGCGCTTGCGCGTGCCGAAAGGCGACGTGCCGCCGACATGATAGCCCGAATGACGGTCGGCCGTCTCCGGCGTGCAGGTCTGCACCGTCTTGCACCCGCGCACGCGGGCGAGCTGCTTCACGGAAATCTCGCGGTCGCCATGCATCACGCAGACGAACGGCTTCTTCGTCTCGTCCTCAAGGATGATGGTCTTCAGCACGGCATGGTGATCGACGCCTAGCTGCGTTGCGGCCTGTCGCGTCCCGCCATGCGGCGTGAATGCGTAGGTGTGCAGCGTGAATCGCGCCCCCGCCGCTTTCAGGGCGCGAATCGCCATCGTCATCGGTATTTCGTCTTGCTTCATCGTGTCAACGGGCTGTGATCATTTTCTCCTTGAACGGGAGCGATGTGAAAGGCACGTCAGCCGACCGGACGTAAGATTGGCTCTCCCCCCGCGAGCGTGACGGGACGATGCGGAATCGTCCGCAGATCAACGCGCGGCAGGAGGTCGGCCAACGACAAGGCCTCGCCCGGCGCCGCCCAGCCGCACGTAGCCGCCAGCGCGCCCAGCACCGTCTCCGGACGCATCCCCGCCGCACGGAACGCGGCGATGCGCGTGTCGCCATGCCGCTTCGCAAGCCGTCGGCCGTCCGGCCCAACAACCAACGGCAGATGAAGATAGGACGGCATCGCCAGGTCGGTCGCAGACACTTCGCACGCCCATGGCATCAGCGCACGCGCCAGCAGGATCTGCGCCGGCGTAGCGGGCAGGAGGTCATCGCCCCGCACGACCTCCGTCACGCCCATAAGGAGGTCATCAACCGTGCAGGCAAGCGTATACCCCGCACCATCCGCATCTCGCGCCAACGGAAAATCGCCCAAGGTCGCGGCAACGTCCTGCGAATAACGCCCCGCAAACGCATCCGCGAATTGCACGACCGTTCCCGACGGAACGGCGAAACGCCAGCAGGGGAGGGAGGTTGGAGCGTTTGGAAGTTTGGAGATTGGGTGGTTTGGTGGTTCGGGAGTCTGGCGCGTTTTGAAGGCGAGTGCCTCGTCCCAGGACGCAAAGCGTCCGCGACACGTACCGGGATAGTGCAGCTGCTCGCCAGCGTGCGGCGCCGACTGGGCGGACTCGACGTCCCGCCGCGAACAGACGCAGGGGTAGACAAGGGGCGCGCCCGATGCCCGCGTGCGCAAATAGTCGAGTGCCGCACGGTAAATCGGCCTGCGCGTGCTTTGGACGTATTCCTCATCCCAGTCGAAGCCCAGCCACCTCAAGTCCTCGACCGCCTGCGCCGCCGCGCCCGGCTTGTCCTTCGGATGGTCAAGATCCTCCATGCGAAAGACGACCTTCCCGCCCTGCGACCGCGCGCGCAGCCACGCGACCATGAACGTCCGCACATTGCCAAGGTGCAGTGCGCCCGTTGGACTCGGTGCCAACCGCCCCACGTAAAACGCCCCGCCCATGTCGCTCGCCCGCCGTCAGATCATGTCGCGCGGAGATCCGCCGGATGAATCACGTAGGTCTTCCCGCACATGTGGCAGGTAACGTCAATCGTCGGCGGCAACGTCTGCCGCTCCGCCGCACTCAACGCCGCCAGCGTCGCCTGCGCACGTTCTGCGGAGCAGCGACAGCCGAACGCCAGAGGGTCTGTGCCCTTGAGCGTCGCCTGTTCAAGGCCCAGATGCTTGAGGAGTTTGCGCACCGCAACAGCCAGCGACTTGAACCGAACGCCCAGAACGCCCGTGCTCCGCGCGTCCGGAAGTTCCTCGACCAGAATGCCGCGTGCCTCCAGAATCTCGACCTCGTCGGAGACGGACGCCTCCAGCTGAATCGTCGCCTTGCGCTGAAGCGACCCCGCCAGATAGCCGTCCAGAGAACTGGAGATTCCCTGCGAGAGGATGCGCCCCGGAACGGAGCGCGTGACCTGGACCTGGCACGCGCCGAGGACAGCCTTGTCCTTCGGCACGCCCATCCCGTCAAAATCGTCAAGAATCTTCTTTTCCGTATAGCCCCGCAACGTCCCCTCGCGCGTGCATTCCACGTTCAGTCCCCCGAGCGGCCCCGTGCACTTCATCTGCACGCTGACCGTCTCGCCCGGCTCGCTCGTCTCGCCGCCGAGCAAGGCCGCCGCCGCCAGCCCCTTGGCGAGATAATGCGCCGCCGTCGGCCCGCAGAGGTGCGCCCGCGCCAAGTCCTGCGCCGCGCTCGTCACGTCAACGACCGTGACGACGACCTTCTTTTCGGCATCATACCACGTCTCGCGACAGTCTTTCATGTCTCTGCCCCCGATGCCGCCAGCTCAAGCAAAGCCCAGGACATGGCGCATCGTGTAAATACCCGCCGCACGGCCCTTCGCCCAGACGAGCGCCTTGAGCGCCCCCGCCGCGAACGCCGCGCGATCCTGCGCCTTGTGCGTGAGCTCGATGCGCTCGAGGTCGCCCGCGAACAGAACCGTGTGATCGCCGACGACCGCTCCGCCGCGCAGCGCATGAATCGCAATCTCCCCGACGGGACGCTCGCCGATGTCCCCGTGACGGCCATAGACAAAGTCGTCCCTCTGCCCTCGCCCGGCGGCCGCCGCCTTCGCGAGCATGAGCGCCGTTCCCGACGGCGCATCCTTCTTGTGGCGATGATGGAGTTCCGTCACCTCAATGTCGTAGGCGGCATCCAGCACGGTCGCCGCCCGCTGGACAAGTTCAAGGAGAAGGTTCACGCCCAGCGAATAGTTGCCGCTCTGCACGACGGGAATCGTCTTCGCCGCCGCGTCCACGGTCGCCTGCTCGTCGGGCGTGAGACCCGTCGTGCCGATGACGTAGGGGATCCCCTCGGCGGCCGCCCGCGCCACAAACGCGGGCACGCCCGCATGGTACGAGAAATCGATCACGCCCTCCGTCCCCTGCGGCCAGGCGCGGTCGTACCCGTCGGCGACATCCACCTGCGCGACGACCTCAAGCCCCTCCGCCGACGCGAGTTCAACGAGCTTTTTCCCCATGCGCCCGGCGGCGCCAACAATCGCAACCTTCATGATGTTCCCCTTACGAAACCGGCGTCACGCCCTTTTTGAGGATGATGTTCCCGTACTTGCGCGTCTCGCCCGTGAGGACGATCGCATAGGCCTTCCGCGCGCGCTCGTAGAACGCAAAGCGCTCCATGAGCTCGATGGTGCCGCCATAGCCCAGCGCCGCGCGATAGGCTTTCTCGACATTCGGATCAAGCGTGTCGCCCGGCACAGCCGCCATCATGACGACGGGCGTCGCATAACTGTCAAGCTCGAAGAGCGGGATGATGCCGCGCAGCAGCGCGTCCGCCGCCAGCCCGTCTGCACGCAGGACAATCGCGCCCGCACGACCAAACGCGTGCGCGGGGAAATGCGCGTCCGAGAAAACGATTTCGTCTCCGTGGCCCATCTCGGCCAGCACCTTGAGAAGATCCGGCGAAACGGCCGGAGAAATGCCCTTGAGCATACCTGCCCCTTCCTTTCCTTTTGTGGATGCGGCCATGTTGTTCAATCCCGAACGACTGCCGACTTTCAAGCCCGCGCACCCAGCCAGAGCGACCGCCGACGCGCCCCACGCAAACGCGCGGCGCGTCAGGGACGGACCGCACGCGACGCCGTGGTCGCAACAGGAATCCTGGCCAGATGACATGGCGGATATTATACCACAAAGGCGGGCGGTCTCGGCCAGCGGCCATTCAGTCGGCCACATCAGGCATTTGGACGAGTTTGACGCCCATCCGCCTCAAATCGTCATTCCGTCGATCGACAAGTTCCGCGATCTCGTCTCGGCTCTTGCCGCTCTTCGCCGCCTGTTCGACCTCGTTGACGACACGGGCGCAGATGGCAATCTCGTCATCCTGCCTCGCGACAAGTCGACGCCCGTACTGCTCGATAGTCCCGCCGGCCGCAACAAATCGGCGAAGTTCGTCCTTCATGCCCTCGACCATCGCCTTGATCTGCCGCGCCTCCATGCCATCCGTCTCAACGACATCAACGCGGCGTCCAAGAGCCTCTTCAAGGGCCGCAACATTCGTCGTGCGCACAGTCGCGGGAATGCCCGGGATGGCAAACGACGCAAGAAACCGCTCGCCCTCATGGTCAAACACATCTGACCAGCCCGTGCGAATACCCCGGTCAATCAGGCCCTGATCGCCAATCAACTGACGCCGCACCTTGGACGTGATCGCGCCGCTTACCAGTTCGCGAACATCGCCATCCTTTTCCAATTGCACAATGTCCTTGTGTTGCGTCAGGGCAACAACAAGTGAAAGCGACAGCGAAGCGGCCAAAACCATGATGACCCCGCCGCGCCAACCAAGGGACAAGACCTTGTTCCAAAGCCCTGGCGCCGGATACAACTTGTAAGGGCGAATTCCCTGCCTGTTCAGTTCAGAAAAGGCGGCATCACGATTCGGCGCGGAAACCGTCAAGCCTTCGCGCCGTTCGTTCTGTTTCGTTGTGTATGAATAGATAAACTTCACTTGGCTGATTTCGGCGCGAACTCGATTGTCATCGGCTTGTCCGGGATCTGATGGACTTTTTCCCAGACCGCCTTCTGCACATCATTGGTCGGCGCGGGCGCCCATCCTTCGCGACACGCGCGCCTGTAAGTCGTGTATTCGCGCGGCGTCACACCAAGCGGTTTCAAGAACTCCTGATAATAGCCCACCATGTCCATCGGAATCGTATCGACCGTCAAGTCGAGTTGCCGAAGCGTCGGCGCATTCATCATGTTGCCGGGGAACTGCGAAGAACCGCCCCCGCACAAGAGCGAGAACGCACGAACCAATTCCTTCCCCGCGCGCGTCGGGCGGAACTTGGCCTTGGCCTTTTCACTCGGCAGGTCATCAACCAGTTTCGCGACATTGACAACCCCCCAGCGATCTTCGGGGGCAAGGAGCATGGCCGGCGTGGTCTCATCGTCCACAAGAACAACAACGACCGTCGCTCCCGATGCCCGCTTCAAGTCTTCCGGACTCCCCTTGTTGGCCTTCTCCGCAACAACGTTGATCTCAACCGTATCCGCAAAAAGCTTGGCGGTCTTCTGCGCAACATCGAACGAAACAGACTCCTGCGTATCGATGAACGCGATCTTGCCCGTGAACGTCCCCTTCTTGACGAGTCGCCCGCCCGTCCGCCTGTACCGAGCCTCTGGCGACATGTCGACCTTCGCTCGCGGCGCCACGGCATCAGCAACCGCGCCGATTGCCGTACACACGACAAGAACGCCAAAAATCGTCTTCGCTGTCATTTCACTATCTCTTTCTCTTTCGATTCGCTTTCTCTCATCAGCCGGCCCAACCGGACGGCATGTTTTACGGCCGAGGGCACCTCAAGAGGCTCGGACCCTCGCTCCTCCAGCATCTTGTTGGCAGCCGTCACCAAATCATCATAATCCTGCTGGCTCATGCCATCCTCGGACATCGTGAGAACGCGCTGCTCCAATTCCTGACGGTAAAGGCCAAGTTGTTGAAGCTGATCGCGCGTCTCGATTAAGGCCTTTTCAATGCTCTCGCCCTTCGCCTTGATTTCCAGGAGTTCCTGGCGCATGGCTTGAACGCCCATCTTCAGTTCCTTGACATAATCGCTGTCATCCTTGTCGTAAACGATCGGATCGTTAACGGCCTTAAGAAATTCCTTCTCAAATCCGTTGTAGATCGATTCACTGTCGCCGACAAAACCTTCGCCGGGCTTGACGGTCAAGAGGTGCGCCAGCATACAGTCCGTGTCATGCTTGAACGTGCGGTCGATAAGCGAGACGCGCGCCACGCCAGAGGTAATCACGCCCTTGACCGTGTGTAGCGTCCCATCGGGAAGGAGTACCTTGCCGTCACGGGTTTCGCCAATGCGTTGGGGCGGAAGTGGCTTAGGCTTCTCCCCCTTCGACGCAACGGGCTGGGACGAAGAGGCGGGCGCAGGCGCTGTCTCTGATATCTTCGCGAGACGTTTCTGCTGGGCGTCGGAATTCGCCGTCGCCTGCTTTGGGCAAAGGAAGTGCCACGCACCGACAGCCGCGACGACGACGATCACGCCGGCGAGTGCTCCCCTGAACACGCCAGACGAACTGTTGCCGCCCTTGGGGGATGCCGTGTGCGGCTTCGCCTTGCCCTGCGCCCGTTCAACGCGGACTGCGGAGACGCCGCGTCGGGCGAGCTCTTCAAAGACCGCCTCGCGAGACCCCGCCTCAAGCGACATCTGCGACAGCTCGCCGCCTACATTTCGATATGTGATGTTCCAATCCATACAAATGCGTAGTCTAACATTTTTGGGGTTCTTGGTGAAGCAGACCGAAGATCGCGCAACTGTTCACAGAGGGGGCATCGCCCGCGCAGCTTATCTACCCTTTGCCGGATCAAATTCAATCTCGATCGGCTTTGTCGGCAACTTGTGGAACGAGTCCCAGATGGCCTTCTGGTAGTCGTTCGTGGGCTGCGGCGCCCAGCCTTCCTTGCAGGCCTTGCGGTAGGTGGACTCGATGGCCGGCGTGATGCCATAGCCCTGCGCATAGGGCGCAAAGCGGGCAAGGACATCGACAGGCAGTCGGCAGTCGGCGAACTTGTCAAGCTGCTCGGGCTTCGTGATGCACCCGACGAGCGCATCGGGATAGCCGGAGTTCTGCGCCCCAGCGAGAAGACAGAATCCGCGCGTCAACTCCTTCTGGACGCGAGCGGCAAAGAACTGCGGCTTCTCCCCCGCGCCCCTGGCAAGAGGCGCGACATTGACCATCGCCCAGCGGGACTCAGGAGCAGAAAGAAGCGGCGGCAGGTTGTCGTCATCCACGACGAAGAGCGAAGCCTCGCCCTGGATTTTCGGGTTTGGAAACGAGAACTCGCCCTCCGCGACTTCAATGGCGAACTTGGAGGACTTGTGGAACACGTCCGCATTGTCCCGGAGCCATTTGACGGGCGCGCGCTTCTGGGCGTTCACGTAGACGAACTTTCCCTTGAGCGAGCCGGGGACGATCAGTCGTCCGCCGGTGTGCTTGTTGAAGCGCGCCTCGATGTACGCCTTGCGCTGAGCCTTTTCCGCTTCGGTCTGCGGCTTTTTCTTCAAGTCGAACGGCGGCGGCTCGTCCGCAAGGACTGCAAACGCGGTCGCAGCGAGAATGGCGCAAATCAGATTCTTCATGGGTTCTCTTCCTTTCCGAAATGGGGATCTTGCTCGCGCATCATCATGATCTTGCGACGGGCGAGAGGCCCGAAAGTCATCGGCGCAATACCTTTGGCATCGAGCATCCGGTTGGCGGCATCGAGCAGACACTCCATTTCCTCCGTCGTCATCTCGCCCTTGCTGCTCTTGACCATCTCGCGCATCTGCTGTTTCAGTTCCTGCTTGTAGCGGGCGAGATCTTGCATCTCCCTGCGCGTGTCGAGCATGATTTGCTCGATGTCCTCGCCACGGTCAAGCGCCGCCTTGAGTTCAGCCTTCGCCTGGATGACATTGCGCTTGAGGGCGGCAGCCTCTGGGCTGTCATCCTTCGAGACGATGATGGGGTGCTTGAGCGACTCAAGGAAATCGCGTTTGAAGCGTCCGTTGTAGCGGGGTGTTCCGACGAGTCCCTGCCCCGGTTCCATGGAAAGGAATCCGGCGATTTCGTTTTCGCAGGCATAGTCGAAGATTTCGTATTTGCCCTTGATCGATGCCGCTGCGGAATTCGTCACGACGCCGAGGACGCGGTGAATGCGGCCTGACGGGAGTTTGATATATCCGTTGACCGTCTCGCCAACCTTGGTCGGGCGTGCGTTTGGGTCGACTTTCGGCGGCGCATCAACTTTCTCGCCCATCGCCGTTGGCGCGGTCGAAGCCGGCGCCACGTCCACGACTGGCGCAGACCTCTTTTCCTTGGGCGGCTCTGTCGCGGACTTGTCCTTCGCTAGGAACCAAAACGCGCCGACAGCCGCGACGACGACAATCGCGCCGGCGAATGTTCCCCTGAACACGCCAGACGGACTGTTGCCGCCCCTGGGGGATGCCGTGTGCGGCTTCGCCTTGTCCTGTGCCCGTTCAACGCGGACTGCGGAGACGCCGCGTCGGGCGAGCTCTTCAAAGACCGCCTCGCGCGACTCCGCCTCAAGCGATATCTGCGACAGCTCGCCGCCTCCGTTTCGATATGTGATGTTCCAATCCATACGAATGTATAGTTTAACATTTTTTGGACGCAGGGTGAAGCAGACCCAAATCGTGCCTCGGGTCCGGTCTGATGCCCAAAGTCGCCGACTTGGAAGTGCTTCCGAACGAGCATATCCCTGTCGACGTGACGATCCGCATGAACCAGCACACGGAGAAGTTCGGCATCACTCCAGCGATCATGAAGCCCTACAAGATTGCCTGCCAGGAAGGATGGGCGCCTCAGCCTACCAACGACATCCAGCGTACTATCTGGAATCAAGCGCATCAAGTGCCGGACAAGCCAATAACGATAGAGTTCGATCCGAAAAAGGATAAATGAAAGATGGGGGGTGAAGGATGAGGGATGAGATAGTCTCTCAAAGGTTGAAGCCGCCCCACCATTGGGACGCCTTCTTCGTTTTATGCGCTTCAACCTTACTTGTCTTTGTTCGGATCGAATTCGATTTTTATGGGTTTGCCGGGTATCTGGTGTACCAGATTCCAGATGGTGCGCTGAATGTCATTCGTAGGCGGGTTGGCCCACCCAAGGCGACATGCTTGAAGATAGGTTGTCGTCTCCGTGGGAGTGACTCCAAGAGACTTGAGGTTCTCCATTGTCCGCCCATAGGCATCCAGCGAGATTTCCTCTCCCATCTTGTCAAGATCGGCCGGTTGGCGCACAGCTTTCATGAGCGAGTTGGGGAAGGTGGAGTTCATAGCCCCCGCCACGGAGAAAAACGCACGCTGCATTTCCTTGCGTAGCCGCGCCGCTTTGAATACATCGTTTCTCGCCCCGACTGTCACGGCGGCGGCGTTGACTATCGCCCAGCCGTCCTCCGGAGCGTTAAGGAGCATCGTAGGGGATTTTTCATCGGCAACGATGAACACGATAATATCGACGCTTTTCGCTTTCTTGATCTCTCCGGCGGTCAACGGCGTCACGTCCGCCTTATCGGTTGCAATCTTTATGTTCAGGTGCGAGCGTTGCTTTAGGGCTTCAACTGCCGGAGCAAGTTCGGCCTCGGGCACAATCTTCTGTGCATTCATAAACAGTATAGTGCCTTGTTGCGAACCTTCGCGGCACACCTCGCCGCCGGTGCGCCGCAGACGGTTTGCTTTCGCTGCCGCAATGCGAGCTTCTTGCTCTTCCTTGGGCAGTTCATTGAACGGAACTTTTGCGGGCTTGTTTGCGGTGAGTGCGGCAAATGCCGCCGCAGTCATCCCGACAATACCCAATACGACAATCAACTTTTTCACCTTTAGTTCTCCGTGAAATATGCTTATTCTTTCGCTTTGCGCAACGCTTCAAGTTTGCGCTGGTTTGCCGTGAGGATGCGGACGCGTCCTCGCAGAAACGAGTCTTCCTTGAACGGTTCGATTCCTTTGCCCGCGAGCATTTGGTTCGCGGCTTTTATCGTGTCTCGGATATCGTCATCAGACGCATCCTCGTTGCGCAAGGCCTCCCCGATAAGCCCCTCTATCTCGCGCTTATAGGATGCGAGCCTACGAGCCTCCTCGCGCGCTTCCTTGAGAATCACGGAAAGGTCATCTCCTGCCTTGATACGCTCAGCCAGCTCGCGCTTGGTGTCTTCCACTGCTTCCTTCAGCTCGATGTCCCAATCGCTGTCGCCTTTCTCTGGTTCATTTCTGTCCAAGAGCGACTCGACAAAGGCTTGCTTGAACTTGTCGTCATATCGGACTTCACCGAAAAGCATCCCTCCCGGCTGAACGGAAATAAGCGTTGCAATCTCGTAGTCGGACTTATACTTGAGCTTCGGGAATGGATCGTTCTGCATTGCCTTTATCGCCTTGCGGGGCTTGGAGTGGTCATATACCCTGGCTCCTCCCTCGTAGCGCAGAACGCCACGCTCGTCCACGTATGTCTTTTCCTCAATCTTCTTGACGACCTGACCGTGCCTGTTTGTAATGAACTGCTCAGCCGGCTTTTCTACTGGAGCGGGTCTGTTCAACGATGGTTCTACAGTCTTGATTCTGGACTTATTCTGTGGTTGAGGTTCCTCTACCTTGGAATCGTCGGTGTTGAGCAGACAGACCGCAACTCCTGCGGCGCAAAGCAAGCCCGCCAATCCAAGCCGCCAGCCGAGCTTTAGGCGGTAGCCTTTATGCTGGGTATTTATGTTAGTGCGCGATGGAGCGATCATGCATACATCCTCAAAACACAAAGCCCGCCCGCCACGATAGCGGAACGGGCTCTGTCGTTGATAGCGGTACTGCTATTACGCACGCTTGCGCCTGAGCGCTAGACCCGCCATGCCGAGAAGGAGCAGGAGTCCGCTCGCCGGCTCCGGGACGGACTGCCAGGACGGCGCACCTCCGCCAGCCCCATTGAAGGTCACTGCAAGGTTGCCAACAGACTTATTCTGCGCCGAAGCGAACTCGGCCGAGGCAACGTTGGCGAGGTACATATCATTGGCAGCATCGACATAAAGAAGCAAGCCATACGCTGTATCACCAGCGCTAAAGGCTGTAGTTCCTTGGAGATTGGCCACCGCTCCAGCGCGCGACGTGTATGTATTTCCAGTAGTCGCTTCTGCTGCGCCAAGTTCAGATGCCTTGAATGCCGCGCCAACAGTCCTGGAAAGAGTTTCCGCATCCATCGCTGCATAGGTGGTATAGTCGGCTTCTGTCAGATTCCAGAAGTAGGCCGTAATTACATTTGCAGAAGTAACTGCCGAGCCTTTTCCATCCGTTAGCGCGCCAGACTGCCACAACACAGTAGCAGCATTAGATGCGATTGTTGCCACGGCAAAAGCCGCTACTATAATCAGTCTTTTCATTTTTTTGTTCCTTTTTTCGTATTTGCACGACACTCCATGCATCGCACAAAATCATTTAGAGGGCTGTTGGGATTGTTATCGTAGCATCAGGCTCCGATACGGCGCGAGTTACACAGAATGCTGCACCAGCTTCAATTTCCAAACCATTTTGGGGGTACTCACCATTGGCATCGGCGAGCAAATACCAACCACGGACGCCAGCAACAGCATCTTCCGCCCACCAGAACTTATACGACTTTGTAACTGTACCAAGTCCATCGACAGTCACAGTGTCATTAGCGCCATCTGGGGTAAGAAACTCAATCATCGAATCATAGAAATCGTCAGACGCATCAATATCGCCAATGACGATCTTGGATGGAGTGCAATTGCCGACATAGTTGAAGTCACGGCCAAATGAAAGAGTAAATCCCTTATCCTCATTCGTAAAAACCTGACCGGCATATGTGAGATACGCCTCAGGCTCAGATGCGGCCAGCGTCACGCAGTAAGCAGATCCAAGCGGGATTTCTACATCATTCTGAGGATATTCACCATTGGCATCTGCAAGCAGATACCAACCGCGAACACCAGCGGCCGCGTCTTCTGCCCACCAGAACTTGTACGACTTCGTAACCGTACCAAGTCCGTCCACCGTAACAGTGTCGTTTGCACCATCAGGCGTAAGGAACTCAATCATTGAGTCATAGAAGTCGTCAGATGCGTCAATTTCTCCCAGCGTGATGGTAGTTCCACCACTCACGGGAATGAATGTCGGGCAGACATAGTTAAAATCCCGCCCAAACGACTGCTGCTGATAGCCCAC
>CAYQUI010000056.1:0-11930 GCA_964420685.1 uncultured Lentisphaeraceae bacterium
CGGCGGACTACACGGGCTTCACGGGGTCGATTGTCGGCACGGGCCGCCTGCTCGTCGAGCCGGGGCAGACGGTGCCGCTGACGGCCGCGCAGGTCGCGGCGGACGTCGGCTTCAAGGACGACGTGGTGGTCGTGTCGGCGGCGAACGCGGCGGCGCCGCTCGTTCGGACGACGGGGCGTGTCGTGCTGCCGAAGGCGGGTGTGCTGAAGCTGGCCGGGGCCACGACGGCGGCGGGCTTCTACGGCAGGACCTTCCTGCTGGCCGAATGCGCGGCGGCGGACTGTCCGCCCGATGCGTCGGCGTGGACGTTCGTGCCGTCCTTCGGCAGCGACCGGCCCTCGCTGAAGTTCAGATTCGCGAACGGCTGTCTCTACGCGAAGGTCGGCGGCGGCGCGATGCTGATCATCCGGTAACGTCTCACGAGGCTGTCATCTGGCAACGTTCAACGCAAGGAGTCACGAAATGAAGAACGCACATGAAACCGTCTTGCCGAAAGTCGGCACAAGAAGTCTCCTGACCGCCGTTGGGGCGGCGGTCGGGCTGCTGACCCTCGTTTCGCCAGGGTTCGCGGCCGATGTCCCGGCGTCCGCCGGGCGGCGGCTTGTCTGGCGGGACGAGTTCGACGGGGCGACGCTCGACACGACGAAGTGGCGTTTCCGCCAGACGATGTACGCGGGTGACTGCCAGTACGCGGAAGACGCCTCGACCGTGCAGCTGACGAACGGCTGCCTGCGCCTCCGCGTGTGGGAGACGGGGAACACGAACAAGCCGTTTCGGTTGCCGCGCGGCCTCGCCACGCACGACACGATGGGGTTCAAATACGGCTATCTGGAGATGCGGGCGCGTCTGCCGTTCCGCCACGGGGCCTGGCCGAGCTTCTGGATGCAGTCCACGCCTTCGCTCAAGAAGGCGGGCTGGATGAGCGAGGTGGACATTCTGGAGGTCTTCTCCAGCACGAACAAGGTCGTGGCGAACCTCCACAAGTGGGGGCCGAAGACCAAGGCCTGCGCGTCCGGGCACGTGATGCTGAAGGGCGGCGAGGGGAGCGGCGACCGGGCGTACACGTTCCCGAACCCCGCGACGCTGAACGACGAGTTCCACGTCTACGGGTTCGAGTGGACGCCGACCGAGATGTCGTTCTTCGTGGACGGTCGGAAGTACTATTCCTGCCCCATCGACGCGGCACACGAGTTCGCGCCCGAAATGCCGGGGATGGAGGGGTTCCAGGACTTCCACAGCATCATCGTCAACAACGAGATCTTCACGCCCGCCCACGGCTGGTGTCCGAAGAACGCGCGGCTCGTCCCTGGCACGGAGAAGATGCCGATCGTCTACGACATCGACTGGATTCGCCTGTGGCAGAAGCCGGGCGAGGAACTGCGCGTGCTGTGACGGGGGCGAAGATTTGATATAATACGCGCCACCATGGAAGAGAAAATCAAGGCGAAACTCGAGGAGCTGCGCACGGGGCTTCAGGCCGACGGCGGCGACCTCGAACTGGTGAAGATCGACGGCAAGGTCGTGTACCTCAGGCTTGTCGGGCATTGCGGCAGCTGCCCGTTCGCGATGATGACGCTCAAGCAGGGCATTGAGGTGGGGCTTCAGGAGATTGACCCCGAGATCACGGTCGAGAGGGTCGAGGCGTGAAGACGGTCAACGTTTCGCTCGTCGGCGTCGGCGGGCAGGGCATCATCCTGACGGCCGACCTCCTCGCGAAGACGGCCGCGCTCGCGGGCTACGACGTCAAGAAGTCCGAGATCCACGGCATGTCGCAGCGCGGCGGTTCGGTGACGAGCCAGGTGCGCTTTGGCGCGTCCGTCGCCTCGCCCATCATCCAGGAGGGGACGGCCGACGTGCTCGTCTCGTTCGACAAGCTGGAGGCCCTGCGCAACGCGGGCGTTCTCGCGACGGGCGGCACGGCGTTCGTGAACGACGCCTACCTGACGCCGGTCACGGTCTCGTCCGGCCAGCAGGCGGATGTCGACGACCTCGACGGCAAGCTCCGCGCGGCGTTCGAGAAGCTTGTCCTCGTCGACGCGATGAAGGTCGCGACGGAAGAGGTCGGCAACCCGCGCACGATGAACATGGTCATCGCGGGGGCGCTCTCGGCGTTCTGTCCGTTTGAGGAGGCGACGTGGCTTGACGCGCTCGCCCAGCTTCTCACCGGCCCGAAGGCGAAGCTTCTCGACATCAACAAGAAGGCCTTCGCGCTTGGCCGCGCGGCGGCGCAGGCGAAGTAGCCGGGGAGGGACTGCGTCATGAAATTCAAGCAGGCGATCGTCTGGACGCTTGCGCTCGCGCTGGGCGCGGGCCTCGGCTGTCTCAACGTCGGCGCGCTCAACGGGTTCATGGACTTCGTGGCCGCCGCCTACACGCGGTGCTTCCAGTTCGTCGCCGTGCCGACGGTCGCGCTCGCGATCCTGACGGCGATGGCGTCGCTCGGCGAGGGCAAGAAGATGGGGCGCGTCTTCGCGAAGACGCTTTCGCTCACGGTCTTCACCTCCTTCCTCGCCGCGCTCGTCGGCCTGGGGCTTTACCTCGTCGTCCAGCCGGGTTCGCTCTCGCCGGACGCGCTCGCGTCCGTCTCCGACGCGGCGAAGGGCACGGTCGCGAAGATGGCCGAGATGCCGGACACGGTCTACGGGCACGTTCTGAACGCGATTCCGAACAACCTCGTCAATCCGTTCCTGTCGGGGAACGTCCTTTCGATTGTCTTCATCTCCGCCGGCCTGGGCCTCGCCATCGCCGTCCTGGGGAAGACGAGCGAGAACGTGAAGGCGCTCCATCGCGCGCTCATCGGCCTTCAGGAGGTCTTCTTCGGGATGATCAAGGGCCTCATCTGGGCGCTCCCGGTCGGCATTGTCGCGTTCGCCGCGCAGCTGGCCGCGCAGATGTCGGCGGGCGTCGTCGTCGGCTCGATCGGCAAGTACGTGCTCGTCGTCCTCGGCGGCAACGTCATCCAGTTCTTCGTCGTCCTGCCGCTTCTCTGCTTCCTGCGCGGCGTCAACGGCTTCAAGGTCATGCGCCAGATGACGCCGGCCCTGCTGATGGCGCTCTTCACGAAGAGTTCGGCGGCGACGCTGCCCGTCACGGTCGCGACGGCCGAGCGGAACATGAAGGCGAAGCCGTGGGTCGCGCGCTTCATCCTGCCGCTCTGCTGCACGATCAACATGAACGGGTGCGCGGCGTTCATTCTCGTCACGTCGCTCTTCGTCCTGCAGAACTCGCCGGCGTGCGGCATCGCGCTGACGCTGCCGACGATGCTCGTCTGGTGCTTCGTCGCCGTCATCTGCGCGATCGGCAACGCGGGCGTGCCGATGGGCTGCTACTTCCTGACGCTTTCGCTGATGGCGGGCGTCGGCGGCAACCTCATGATCCTCGGCGTGATCCTGCCGATCTACACGATCATCGACATGATCGAGACGGCCGAGAACGTCTGGAGCGACTGCTGCATCTGCGCGATCGTCGACAAGTCGACGCCGGAGGCGTAGGCCCGGAAAGTTTGGTATAATACGCGGCGTCTTGACTGTCCCGTGGTGTAGTGGCCGCACAGGGGTTTTTGATACCCTTAGTCCTGGTTCGAATCCAGGCGGGACAACCCGTCGGACGGGCGCGACGCAAAGAGGCGAACACGATGAAACTTGAGATTCCGGAAGACTTGAAGGACTGGTACGCGCTCTCCTGTCCCCTCGCGGGCCTGCGGTTTGACGCGCGGACGCTGGCGTTTTTGGATGCGGACGGCGACGGGCGCATCCGTGCGGACGAGGTGAAGGCCGCGCGTGCGTTCCTCGCGGCGAAGGGCGTTGCGGTCGCCGATCTCTTCGGCGACCATGCAGCCGACGAGGCGGCTCTTTCGGACAATCTCGCGCAGCAGGCCGACCTCGCGAAAGTCGAGCCGTCGGCGGCCGAGAAGGCCGCGTACGCCGACTGGGAGGCGAAGGGCCGCGACCCGTCTGTCGCCGTCTGCGGCGACGGCACGGCGGCGGCCGAGGCCGCGTTCGCGGCCGTTGAGTCGCCGGTCGAGTCGTTCTTCACGCCGCCGGACGACCTGCCGCTCGTGACGGACGAGCCGGACAAGGTCCTGCCGCTCCGCGACCGTCTCAACCCGAAGCACCTGGAGGCGATTCGCGCGTTCGCGGATCTGTGCGTGCGGCCCGTCCTCGGCGAGCGGGAGGTTCTGACGCGGACGGACTGGAAGGCGGTGAAGGTGGCGTTCGCGCCCTATCGCGCCTGGCGCGCGGCGAAGCCCGTCCTCCATGCCGAGGCGCAGGCGGCGCTGGTCGAGGCGGAGCGGCTTCTGCGCTACAAGATTTACCTTGGCGAGTTCCTGCGGAACTACGTGACGATGGACGGCCTCTACGACGAGGCGTCGCCGGCGATCTTTCAGGTCGGCACGCTGCGGATCGACGGGAAGGAAATGGATCTGTGCTTCTCCGTCGCGAGCGAGGCGGCGCATGCCGCGCTCGCGGGCAAGTCCGACTGCTGCGTTCTCTACCTGAAGCTGACGCGGCCGTCGGATGGCGCCGCGCGGTCGGTCTGCGCCGTCGTGACGGCGGGAACGATTGGCGGGCTTTACGTCGGGCGAAACGGCGTCTTCGACGATCGGGACGGGGCGCATTGGGAGGCCGTCGTCACGAAGGTCGTCGAGGCGCAGGTGTCGCTCTCGGAGGCGTTCTGGTCGCCGTGGAAGAAGCTTGGCACGGGCGTCGCCGAGACCGTGAAGAAGTTCTTGGGCGACCGGCAGACGAAGTCGGTCGCGAAAGTTCAGCAGGGCGCGGCGTCGGCGCAGGCGGGCGGCGCGGCGCTCGCGAGTTCGGTCGCGGCGATCGGCATTGGCGTCGGCATGGCGGGCGCGGCCGTGGCGTCCGTCGCGGCGGTCGTGCGCGGGCTGGGCCCGTGGCAGTTGCTGGCGGCGATTCTCGCGCTCGTCCTGGTCGTCTCGCTGCCGAGCGTCGTCCTCACGTGGTTCAAGTTGCGTCGCCGCGACCTTGCGGCGATCCTGAACGCCTCGGGCTGGGCGGTGAACCGTCCGATCCGCTTCTCGATGGCGCGGGCGCGCGGCTTCACGAAGTGCGCGAAGGCGCGGGACGGCTGGCTGTATGCGCTTCTGGCCGCGCTCGTCCTCGCGCTTCTGGGGTGGACGGCGTGGAACGTCTGCGGCGCGGCGGAAACGAAGAAGTGTCAACAACCGGAACAGGGCGCGGCAGCGGTTGCCGTGTCCGCACAATCGGAGGAGGCGAAATGAAGAAGGAAGAAAACGCGGTTGCCCAGTCGATGCGGGCGGGCTTCACGCTCGTCGAGCTGCTGGTCGTCGTGGCCATTCTCGGCATCTTGGGCACGATTGCCGTGCAGAACGTCATCGGCAACATCGGCAAGGCGCGTCTGACGGCGGCCGAGCAGGGTGTCCAGTCGCTGCACGAGGCGTGCACGACGTACTACATCCAGCACAAGAAGCTGCCGACGTCCCTCGACCAGCTCACGGAAGGCGACGAGCCGATCCTCGAAAGCGACAAGGGCCTCTACGATCCGTGGGACAACAAGTACGAGATGGAGACGAAGGGCAAGAAGGTCGTCATCAAGTCGGCGGGCGAGGATGGCGTGATGGGCACCGAGGACGACATTCGCAGCGACGCGAAGAAGAAGAAAAACTAGGGCGCGCGAAGGGTTGGGGATGAACCTCAAGTTCATGAAGGTCACGGGATCGTGGCGCGAGGTCGCGGATGCGGCGCGCACGACGATCCGGCAAGACGAGGGCACGGGCGAGCCGAGCGCGCGCTGGAAGAAGCGAATCCTCCTCGCCGAGCATTCGCCGATTCGCAAGCTCTGCTTCAACTGGAAGTGGGCGGACTTGCCGTACTGGGTCTCCGTCCACCTCGTCCGCCACAAGTTCGGCATCGAGCATTTCGTCTCGACCCAGCGAACCGACCGCACGGGCCAGGATCGCGCGGGGGCGCGTCAGGACGCGCCCGTCCTGCACGAGTGCTTCGCGAACGCCCAGGCGCTGATGTTCATCTCGCGCCGTCGTCTTTGCGGGCAGGCCAGCCCGGAGACGCGCGCGGCGTGGCGGCTCGTCGTGGACGCGCTCGCCGAGAAGGAGCCTGAAGTCGCGGCCTGCTGCGTGCCCGAATGCGTTTATCGCGGGTTCTGTCCCGAATTCAAGCCATGCGGGTTCTGCGGCACGCCGGCCTACGAGCAGGCCGTCGCGAAGTATCGCGACGTCCCGCCGCCGCAGAAGAAGCCGAACGCCTAGTCGTCGGCGGCCCGCGCAGGCGGCGGCTGTCGCGGCAGGACGACCGTGTGGGGCTCAGTGTCCCGCGCGGTCGTCGGTCTTTTCGGGGAAGGCGACCTTGACGCCGTTTTCGTCGATCGCGTAGCGGATGTTCGCCTGCGCGACCTGCATCGAGTCGTAGCGCAGGGTCAGCGTCTTCGCCGCCATGTCCCACCGGAAGGAATCCTTCTCGACGCCGTTGTAGCGCGCGAGGGCGGCGACGACCTTCGCCTTGTCCGCCTCCTGGAGCGACGGCATCGTGACGGTCATCTCGCGGACGTCGGCGCGCCGGCAGCCGCCGAGGAACAGGAGGAAGAGAACGACGAGAAGCGAAACTCCATTTTTCATTTTAAATCTCCAGTTGAATTCCAGACCCCCAAACCCCCAAACTCCCCTCACCCTACTTGAACGTGCTGACGTCCTTGTCCGGGCCGAAGGGCGACAGGGCGCGCAGGTTCGCGATGACGGGCGGAAGCTTTTCGAGGACGTACTCGACCTCGTCCATCGTGTTGTAGCGCGAGAGCGAGAAGCGCACGGAGCCGTGGACGGCCGTGAAGGGCACGCCCATCGCGCGGATGACATGGCTCGGGTCGAGCGAGCCGGACGCGCACGCCGAACCCGTCGAGATGCAGATGCCGAGGTCGGAGAGATGGTAGGCGATCGCCTCGCCCTCGATGTACTCGAAGCTCACGTTCAGCGTGTTCGGCAGCCGCCGCGACGGGTCGCCGTTGACGCGGACGTTCGGGCACGACGCGAGGATGCCGGCCTCCAGCCGGTCGCGCAGGGACGCGAGGGCGACGGCCTCCTTCGCCATGCCGAGCCGCGCGAGTTCGCACGCCTTCGCGAGGCCGACGATGTAGGGGACGTTCTCGGTTCCCGCGCGGCGCGAGCGTTCCTGGTGGCCGCCGAGCAGGAAGGGCTTCACCTTCGTGCCGCGCCGGACGTAGAAGATGCCGACGCCCTTGGGGGCGTGGAACTTGTGGCCGCTCATCGCGAGCAGGTCGACGGGCGTCTTCTTCACGTCAACGGGAATCTTGCCGGCGACCTGCACCGCGTCCGTGTGCAGGACGGCGCCCAGCTCCTTGCAGAGGGCCGCGATCTCGTCCAGCGGGAACACGACGCCCGTCTCGTTGTTCGCGTACATGATCGCGACGAGGACGGGCCGCTTCCCGGCGGACAGGATCTCGCGCCGGAGCTGGTCGAGGTCGAGGTTGCCGAGGGAATCGACGCCCAGTTCGACGACCTCGTGCCCAAGGGCCTTGAGGCGGCGGCAGGGCTGGAGGACGGCCGGATGCTCGACGGCCGTCGTGATGACCTTGAGGTCTTTGCCGTAGTACGCGGCCGTGCCGCGAATCGCCGCGTTGTCGGATTCCGTCGCGCAGGAGGTGAAGATGATCTCGTCCGGCTCGGCGTTGAGGAATCGGGCGACCTCGTCGCGCGCGCGATCGACGAATTTCGCGACCTGGCCGCCGAAGGCGTGCATGGAACTCGGATTGCCGTAGAGTTCGTCGAAGAAGGGGAGCATGACGTCACGGACTTCCGGGGCGACCCGCGTCGTGGCGTTGTTGTCGAAATAGACTGTTCGCATCATTTGGGGTCGTATTATACCACAAGTTGCGGCGAGGGGACAGATGCCCGCGTCCGCGTCAGGCCGAGTGGACGGTGAGCTGCGGGAAGGGGATGGCGATGCCGTTGCGCTCGAACGCGGCCTTGACGGACATCAGCGTGTCGTTGTAGACGGCCCAGTAGGTCGCGCCCTCCGTCCAGGGGCGGATGTTCAGCGTGACCCTGCTGTCGTCGAGCGAGGCGACGAACACGGCGGGCGCCGGGTCGGAAAGGACGCCGGGCACGGTCGGCAGCGTCTCGAGGACGACGCGGATGGCCCGTCCCACGTCGCACCCGTAGTCGACGCCGACCGAGAGGTCGACGCGCCGGCGGCCGAGCGCCGAGTAGTTCACGATGGGGCTGCCCCAGGCGCTCTTGTTGGGGATGATGACCTTCTTGTTGTCGGCCGTCGCCAGCACAGTCGCCATCATGTCGACTTTCAGGACGCTCCCCTCGTGTCCCGCGACGATGACGTAGTCGCCGATCTTGAACGGCTCGTTGACGGCGATCATGAGCCCGGAGGCGAGATTGCCGAGGGATTCCTGAAAGGCGAAGCCGAGGATGAAGCCCGTCACGCCGAGACCGGCGACGATGGGCGCGATGTTCACGCCGAGCTGGCCGAGGACGAGCACGAGGAGGACGGACCAGCACACCTTCGACGTCGCGTTGCGGACGAAGTTCGCGAGCAGCGTGTCCTTCTGCCGTCCCTTCGAGACGGCCTTGCCGACGGCGGCGACGATCAGCCGCGTCGCGAGCCAGCCGAGGAGCAGGATCGCCAGCGCGCCGAGGAGGTCAAAGGCCAGGGCGACGCCCTTGTCGGCCAGCCAGTCGGTCGCCTGCCGGACGACGTCCGGCTGATGGCCGAAGCGCTGCTCGAGTTCGGCGCAGATCCGCGTGCCGAGGGAGAAGTCGGTGGTCGCAAGTTCGTTTGTCATGTCGGAGACTCCTTTTGGAGGATTATAGCACATTTCGACGCTTGCCGCCGCGCGGGGGATTTGGTACACTTGGGGAATGAAACGCAAGAGATCGATGCTGTCCCTGTTGGCCGTGTTCGGCCTGGTGCTGTCCGCCCTGGCGGAGATCCAGGTCATCAACGGCGTGCGCTACGAGTGCTCCGACGGGCTGTGCCGACGGCTCGACGCGCCGGTCGCGGCGACGCCCGCCACGGAGGTCGCGCCGCCGTCCGTCCCCGCCCCGCCGCCGCGCCTCGCGCAGGGGTACATGGACGCGGACGCCTTTCTCGCGTTCCTGCGCGGCGCGGCGTCTGCGCCCGCGCTCCCGGCGTCGGGCGCGCTTCTCGTCCTGGCGTTGCTTCTCGCGGGGGCGGCGATGAACCTGACGCCCTGCGTCTTGCCGATGGTGCCCGTGAACCTGATCGTGATTGGCCGGTCGGCGCGGCGCGGCCTGCTCTACGGGTTGGGCATTGCGCTGGCCTACGGGCTTCTGGGCGTCTTGGCGGCCGTGGGCGGTCTCGCGTTCGGGACGGTTCAGGCGAGTCCCGCGTTCAATGCGTTCGTGGCGGCTGTTTTCGTCGCGCTGGGCTTGTCCCTGTGGGGCGTCTTCCCCATCGACTTCACGCCGCTGCGGAAGCGTCTGCCCGTCGGGTCGGGGGCGCTCTTCCCGTTTTTCATGGGCGCGCTTTCGGCCGTGCTGGCGGGGGCGTGCGTGGCGCCCGTCCTGATTTCCGCGCTGTTGCTGACGGCGAGCCAGTATGCGGCGGGGAACCGCCTCGCGTTGGCGCTCCCGTTTGTCCTCGGACTTGGCATGGCGCTGCCGTGGCCGTTCCTGGGCGCGGGGCTGAAGGCGTTGCCGAAGCCCGGCGCGTGGACGAAGGGCGTCAACCGGGCCTTTGCCGTCCTCGTCTTCGCCTTTGCCGTCTGGTACGGGCATCTCGCCGTTCGGGGGGTGCGGGCGCCGGACGCGCCGGCGGCGGACGGCGGCGCGCGTTCGGCGGTCGAGGCGACGCCCGCGACGTTCGAGGCGGCGTGGACGGCGGCGCGGGCGTCGGGGCGGCCGATTCTCGTGGACTGCTGGGCGACGTGGTGCAAGAACTGCACGGCGATGGAACGCGGCACGCTGCGCGATCCGCGCGTCGTCGCGGCGCTGAAGGGCTATGCGGTCATTCGCCTGCAGGCGGAGGATCTCGCGGCGTTGACGCGCCTTCCGGGCTTCGGGGAGGTCCGGGGACTTCCGGCTTTCGCCGTCTACGAGTGAGCGGAAGGCGCCGCCGCTCCCGCGAGGGGCAATTTTTGATATAATACGCGCGAGTTTTCACAACCACCAAGGAGACACACAATGGTCTACTCGACAGAAGTCGAACATCAGTGCCCGCTCATGAAGGGGTGCAATCACGGTCCCGCGCCGATTCCGGAAGAAGGAAAGTGGGTGCAGGCCAAGCAGATCAAGGATATCAGCGGCTACACGCACGGCGTGGGCTGGTGCGCGCCGCAGCAGGGCGCCTGCAAGCTCTCGCTGAACGTCAAGAACGGCGTCATCGAGGAGGCTCTCGTCGAGACGATCGGCTGTTCGGGCATGACCCACTCCGCCGCGATGGCCTCCGAGATCCTCGTCGGCAAGACGATCCTCGAGGCGCTCAACACCGACCTCGTCTGCGACGCGATCAACACGGCGATGCGCGAGCTCTTCCTCCAGATCGTCTACGGGCGCACGCAGAGCGCGTTCTCCGACGGCGGCCTCGTCATCGGCGCGGGCCTTGAGGATCTCGGCAAGGGCCTCCGCTCAATGGTCGGCACGATGTACGCGACGAAGGCGAAAGGCCCGCGCTACCTGGAGATGACCGAAGGCTACTGCACGCGCATGGCCCTCAACAAGGACGGCGAGGTGACCGGCTACGAGTTCGTCAGCCTCGGCAAGATGACCGACTTCATCAAGAAGGGCCTGTCCCCGAACGAGGCGTGGGAGAAGGCGAAGGGCCACTACGGCCAGTTCGAGGGCGCGGCGAAGTACATCGACCCGCGCAAGGAGTGAGCCGGCGTCCGAGTCCAGTGATTCGAGAAAGGAATTTGAAAATGGCTTGTAAGAAAGTTTGCAACAAGGCTGCGGCGGCGAAGGCCTCCGAGAAGCTGTTCGAGGGCTACGAGCGCCGCGAGGCGAAGATCCTGGCCGCGCTGAAGCCCTATGGCATCAAGTCGATCGAGGAGTGCGCCGAGATCTGCAAGAAGGCGGGCATCGACCCGTACAAGATCGTCGAGGAGACGCAGCCGATCTGCTTCGAGAACGCGAAGTGGGCCTACACGGTCGGCGCGGCGATGGCGATCAAGAAGGGCTGCGCGAAGGCGAAGGACGCGGCGGCGGAGATCGGCGTCGGCCTCCAGTCGTTCTGCATCCCCGGCTCGGTCGCGGAGAACCGCAAGGTCGGCCTCGGCCACGGCAATCTCGGCGCGATGCTGCTCGACGACGCGACGGAGTGCTTCGCGTTCCTCGCGGGCCACGAGTCGTTCGCGGCGGCGGAAGGCGCGATCAAGATCGCCCTCAACGCGAACAAGGTCCGCAAGACGAACCTGCGCGTCATCCTCAACGGCCTCGGCAAGGACGCGGCGTACATCATCTCGCGCATCAACGGCTTCACCTACGTGAAGACGGCCTTCGACAACAAGAAGGAGAAGCTGCGCGTCGTCGAGGAGAAGGCGTTCTCGAAGGGCGCGCGCGCGGCCGTCAAGTGCTATGGCGCGGACAACGTCCCGGAGGGCGTCGCGATCATGCAGAAGGAGAACGTCGGCGTCTCGATCACGGGCAACTCCACGAACCCGACGCGCTTCCAGCATCCGGTCGCGGGCACCTACAAGAAGTGGTGCTGGGAGAACGGCCGCAAGTACTTCTCCGTCGCGTCGGGCGGCGGCACGGGCCGTACGCTCCACCCGGACAACATGGCGGCGGGCCCGTCCAGCTACGGCATGACCGACACGATGGGCCGCATGCACTCCGACGCGCAGTTCGCGGGCAGCTCGTCCGTCCCGGCGCACGTCGAGATGATGGGCCTCATCGGCATGGGCAACAACCCGATGGTCGGCGCGACCGTCGCGGTCGCCGTCGCGGT
>CAYQUI010000057.1:0-11798 GCA_964420685.1 uncultured Lentisphaeraceae bacterium
CAGCCGCCCGTCCACTCCAGCATGCCGGTCGGGCCGAGGCAGGCGACGTCGCCGCCGTTCCACCACGGCGAACAGGTGTAGGCGTCGGTGTAGTTCGACTGCGAGTCGATGATCACGCCGCGCGCCTGGGCCTCGCGGATGAGCCGCCGCAGCTCGGCCTCGCCGCCACACGCCGGCTCGACCGGGAACGAGGCGGGGTGCCGCCCGTCGTAGCCGCCCGCCTGCCACCCGGCGAGGCAGAGCTGGATGTCCTCGATACCCGCCGACTGGAGCGCGACGAGGTTCGTCAGGCACGCCGCGAACGTGACGCGGCAGCGCACGGCCGGCTCGTCCGCCGCCGTGAAGTTCCGGGGCGGGCCGGGCAGGCGCGGCTTGTGCGCGACTTCCTGCCGCAGGGCGAGCGAGCGGATGAGCTTCGCGAGGTGCGGCCGCTCGGCGATCCGCGCCTTGAGCGGCTTCAGTTCGGGGTCGGCCGCCATCCGGTAGCGGCGGTAGCACTTCGCCATCTCGTTGTAGTCCGCGTCCGGCCCAAGGTCGTAGAAGATGACCTTCATGTCCTCTTCGGGCCCGCCCGGCCCGTTCAGGTGGTCGAGCCGCCAGCGCGGAAAGGCGCGGTAGAGCCCGTTCGTGTCGCTCGTGACGATCGTCTCGAAGTCGAAGCGCATCCCCTCCATGATGGCCATGCGCGCCCCCTTCGAGGTCTTCCAGCCGAAGCAGCTGAGGTAGGCGCGCTCACGCCACTGGGTGCGCGCGAAGCCCGTGCGGTCGAAGGCGCCGATCTCGCCGCGTCCGAGCAGCCACCAGCCGGGCTCGCCGCGCGGGGCGAAGAACGAGTTGCACATCACCTCGACGTGGCGGCAGCCAAGGGGAATGCGGTCGCGGCGGACGGTGACCTCCCAGCCGCCGTCCGCGCGGGGATGGGCAACGAGCGGCTGGATCGTGCGCTCGCCCTCATACGTCGTGAACACCGCGCGCGGCGCTTCGGGGAACGCGCCCGGCGCGGGCGCGGGCAGCGGCTCGATCTCGACGCCCCAGCACGTGCCGGGCGCGAACGCAAGCGTCCCTTCCAGTTCCTCGCGCGAAAACGCCGTCCGCCGCCCTTCGGCATCGACGCGCGTGAAGCGGCAGGCGTCCGGATCGACGCCCAGGTCGTTCCAGTCGATCTTCACGCGCGTGCGCGCCGTCTCGCGGTCGGAGAAGTTCGTGAAGTAGACGAACGCGCGCGTCGTCCGCCCGGTCTCCCAGCGGCGCGCGCCGTCCGGCGCGTAGTCGTAGGCCATCTCGCGGCGCGCGCCCGTCTGGACGATCGGCATCGTCACGGGGAAGGCCCGTCCAAAGACGTCCCACGCCTCGCTCCACGTCGGCACGTCGTCCAGCAGCGCGGGCGGACGGCGCATCTCCGCCTTGTAGAACCACGGCACGTTCTTCCAGCGGAAGCGCACGCATTCGCGGAGATAGGGCCCCACTTCGGGATCGCGGCAGAACGACGCCGGAAACCAGCCGAACAGCTCGCCGTCGGCCAGCACGTTCGCGAACTTCATGCGCATCTCGCGCCGGTGCTTCGCCCCCTCCCGGTAGGAGCGGCAGTAGGGGAACGCAGCCGTCGAGTAGACGACCTCGAACGCCGGCGCCGTGTCAATGCCGCCGAGGATGTTCCAGCAGACGAAGGTGTCGATCTGCGCAAGCGTGTGCTCGGCGTTGCACTCGGTCGCGAGGAAGACCGGCTTCTCCGCGCGCGCCCGCACGTCCGTCAGGAGCGTGCGGTAGGCGTCCTGCCACCAGTGCCCGCCGCCGAAGGGATGCCCATGCGCGGGGTTGCGGCAGTCCATCGTCGAGAACGCGCCGACCTGATCCATGTAGTAGCCGTCGCAGCCGGCGACGTTCATCACCTTCAGCCCGTTTTCCATCACCTTGTCGCGCCAGACGCGCGAGGCGGGACACATCGCGGCGAACGCGACCTTCTCCCCGTTCGTCTCGACCGTGCCGTAGTGCTCGATCCGAATCGAGCCGTCGCGGTTCCGACAGGCCCCGGCGGCGCCTTCGCGCGAGAACTTCCAGTCCTCGCACCCCCGGTCGCGCGTGTCCCAGATGTGCCCGTTCGTGTAGGGGACGGCCTTGCCGCCCCAGGCGTGGATCTGTCGAAGCCCCTCCTCAAAGCCGGGCTTCGCGGGGAAGTAGTGCGGATAGTCGTTGTCGAAGGGAATCTGGTGCCAGCGGTACCACTGCGCCATGACGGGCACGCCCAGGTAGTCCATCGCCGTGCGCACGTCGTTCGTCACCTGGTCTGCCGTGCCGAAGGCGCGCACGATGAAGCCGAGTTCCTTGAACCACTTCGGCGTCGAGACGCGCCCGTCCGCCCCCATCTGCGGGTAGGAGCGGCAGTGCGCGCGCGACCAGTCGCGGTAGAAGAGCGCGGCGTCGTACCAGTCGCCCGGCATCGCCTTCCAGACGACCGAACCGGGCAGCACGCTCTCGGCGGCGGGGTTCGCGCCGTCCCAAGAGAGGCGGTGCGTCAGCTCCAGCCGCACGGCCGAGCGATCGGGGAGACCGCGCATCCCGATGAACTTCGCGCCCGTGTGCGGATCATGCGCGCCCACGTAGAAGCAACGGCCGCGCGCCTCGTCCCACGCCGCCTCCCACTGCATCACGCAGTGCATCGCCGGATAGGCACCGCGATAGTTCAACGCCGCCGAGCAGGGCTCGCGCGCAATGCGGCCCATCGCGTGCGGATAGAGCGCGCGCATCCCCGCGCCCGCGTTGTCCAGCGAAAGCGCGCCGACCGTCGCCTCGGACAACGCCCAGTCGCGGCTGCCGCTCGTGCCGCGCCACCGCCATTCGACGCTCGCGCCGTCCGCGCCGCGCGCCACGTCCACCGTGACGGACAGCCCCGCGAGCGCGGGCGGCCCCGCCGGCCCGCGAAACGTCCACGTCCCTTCGCCCGGCCCGGCCACGACCTCCCGCCAGGGCATCGTCGAGTCGAGGCGCAGGCGGCGGCCCGTCGCGACTTCCTCGGCGATCACCTCGAAGAGCGGCTGCGGGCCGGTCGCGACCGTGCGGCCGTCGACCTTCACGTACTTGAGCTCCGCGCGCGAACGGTCGAGGACGCCCACGGCGATCGCGAGGTTCGCCAGTCGCGTGACCGTGACCGCCTCGCCGGGCCGCACCCGCCCGGCCGCCGCCGCGAGGTCGAGGCGGCGCACGAGGCCCGGACGGGCCAGCGGCGGCGGCATCGCCAGGGCGGCGGCCGGGTCAGGCGCCGTCCCCCAGCGGAAGAAGACCGCACGACGGTCGGGCGTGCCCGGCCATTCCTGACGCGACACCGTCTCCGTCGAGTGCAGGTACGCGACCTTCCCCTTCGGGTCGAAGTAGGTGCAGGTGTTCGGCGAATACGCCGCCATGAAGTTCTGCCCGTCCAAAAGCGCGGAGAACGTGCGCCCGTGCTGACGCCGGGGCTTTTTCGCGTCCAACGCGGGAACGGCCACCGGCTCGATCCGCGCCACGTCCGTCACGGTTTTCGAGAACGCGCCATACGGCACGTGGACGACGCCCGTCCAGTGCTGAAGCCAGGTGCCGGGATTGTCCTGTCGCGTGTTCATGACGAGATAGACCCACTCTGGCCGGTCGTTGAGGAAGATCCACTCGTAGGCCGCCTGCGGATCGGCCGCCGAACGACGGCCGCCGCTCAGAAAGCCGCCCGACGTGCGCACCTGGCGAAAGAGCGGACCCTTGCCGACGTCCGCCAGCCGCGCGGCCGGATCCTGCGCGAGCAGCCACGTGCCCGCCAGACCCTGGTCGTTGCCGACGGCGTAGACGCGATCCTTCCAGTCCAGCGCGACGCTCTTGCCCGACGCCGCCCAGCGCACCTGCGTCGGCAAGGCGCCGCCGCGCGCGCGCTCGAAAGACATCGCAAACGCCGTCGTCTCAACCGTGACGCGGTCGGCCGGCGTGCCGACGGCCGCCTTCTCGGCGACGCGCGCCATCTCGACCAGGAGCGCGCGCGAACGCGACGCGGCAACCTGCTCCGGCGTGACGCGCAGGACGGCTTCGCCACCCCCGACGATCTCCTGCGCGGGGACATCCGCCCCGTCTAGCCGAACGCGCAACGCGCCGTCGCCCACCAACGACGTCGGCACCAGAACAAGCGCAAGCCCGCTGTCCGGCAAGTCGCCGACCTCCATGACGCGCATGAACGAGACAGCACTCGCCACGCTCGGTAGACAAACCAGGGCAACAAGCCCCACAGTCGCCAACGCCAACAACCGCTTCATGTCCGCTCCTTTCGCCTTCGTTTCGCCACGACACGGACGCACCGTACGCCCGCGCGCAGGAAAGTTCGCAACGACAGTTGGCATTATAGCAAAAAAAAACCAGCGAACAGGCCAAACAGCAAAATTATAAAAAGAAAATAAAAGACGCGGACGCGGCACAAACGCTCCCGGACGGGGATGCCTAGGCGAAGGCCAGCGTCAGCGCGCCCACCAAAAAGCAGTACGGGCCGAACAGCCAGAACCAGCGCCCTTTCAAGGACTTCAGGAGAACGGCCAGCGAAAAATAGCCGACGACCGCCGCCAGCCCCGCGCCGAGGACACACAGTCCCCAGCCGACTTCCGGCGTCGCCGCGCCCGCACCAGCGTCCTTGAACGCCGCAACGACCTCCAGCAACGCCGCGCCCGCAATGGGCGGCGCGCTCATGAGGAACGAGAACTCGGCCGCCTTCTCGGCGTCCACGCGCGCCGCGCGCGCGGCGGCCAGCGTCAGGCCGGAACGCGACACGCCCGGCAGGATCGCGAGCGCCTGCGCGACGCCCATGAGAAGCGCGCGCAGGAAGGAAACGCGCGCCGTGCCCGTCGGCAGGACGCGCGTCGCGGTGAGGACGGCGCCCGTGCAGAGAAGCGCGCCGCCGACCGCCCGTGGCGACGCAAACGCCGCTTCGAGCGCATCCTTGAAGCAGAGCCCGACAACGCCCGCCGGCACAGCCGAAAGGACGATCTTCAGCGCATACGACCACGCCTCGATCCGCCGGTCAGGCGAGGACGCGCCGACGAGCCCCCGCACGAGCCGCCCCACCGTCTCACGGTAGAACACGAAAACGGCAACCAGCGTGCCGACATGGAGAAAGACGTCGAGCCGCATCCCGACTTCCCCCAGTCCCAGCAGGGAACGCCCCAGGACCAAATGGCCCGAACTGGAAATCGGCAGGAATTCGGCGACGCCCTGCAACACGCTCAAAACGAGGACTTCAAACATGGCGGGCATTATACCACAGTTTCAGACGGCCAGCAGTCGAAGGAAAGTCCTTCGTACGGACAGTTGCGGGAGCGCGACGCGAAGTCCGCGCAGCGGACGACGCGCGTCTCGCCGACGACGAGGCGCGTCGTCCGGCCCTCCAGCGACGCGACAAGGGGCTTCGGGAGGATCGCGCGCGGCAACTTCCACCAGGCCTCAGCCCAGGCGGCGACGGACATGCCCTCCTCCTCGACGAGCGCCCGATAGGTAATCGGAATCGCCGTCTCAAGTCCGACAATGCCGTTCGCGGCCTTCGCATAGCCGCAGTCCTTCTGCGCCGCCGGATGCGGCGCGTGGTCGGTCGCGAAGAGAAGCGCGCCGGACTTCACGCCCGCGCGCACCGCCGCGCGATCTTCGCGCGTCGCCAGCGGCGGCGCCATCTTGAAGTTGCCGTCGTCGCCCGTGATGTCGTCGCGGCAGAGAAGGACGTGGTGCGGCGTCGCCTCGGCCGTCACGGGCAGCCCCTCGCGCTGCGCGTCGCAGACAAGCGCAACGCCCGCCGCCGTCGAAATGTGCTGAACGTGAAGCCGACAGCCCGTCACGCGGCAAAGCGACAGGTCGCGGCGAATGCAGTCGGTCTCGGAAAGCCCCGGCGCAAGCGCATGCTGCGAGACGACGAGGCCAAGCGCGGCGGCGCGGCGCATCGCCTCCTCCATGACCTTCGTCTCAACGACATAGCTGCCGTCGTCCGTGAAGAACGCCGCGCCGGCCGCCGCCAACGCCTCCAGGTCGGCGACCGTCAGCCCAAGCCGCCCCTTCGTCAGGCAGGCGGACGGAAAGAGCAGCGGCTGCGGCCCGCCGTTCGCCGCGCGCGCGGCCGCCGCACGCTGATAGTCCAGCTGCTCGACCGAATCACAGGCCGGCATCGTGTTCGGCATCGTGACGACGGCCGCGAACCCGCCGCGCGCGGCGGCAGACAGACCCGACGCCGTCGTCTCCGCCGACGGAACGCCCGGATCGCGAAAATGGACATGGACGTCCACAAACCCCGGAAACTCAAGCACCTGCCTCATGTCACGCTCCTGTCAATCAGCCTTCGCCGCGTGCCGCGCCAACGCCGCGAACTGCGCGAAGAAAGTGGGATACGATTTCGCCGCGCACGCCGCGTCATCGATCTCGACGGCGGCATCGGCCACGGTCGCGCCAACGGCAATCGACATCGCGATGCGATGGTCCGCAAAGGAAGAGAACGCCCCGCCGCGCAACGGCTCCGCACGCCCCCGCACGACGAACGTCGTCTCGGACACCTCGACCGCGACGCCAAAGCGCGCGAGCACGTCCGCCATCGCGGCCACGCGGTCGGACTCCTTGAGCCGCAGCCGCCGAATGCCCGTGAAGCGCGTCAGGCCCGCGCGACGCGACGCGACGACCGTCAGCACGGGGAAGAGATCGGGACAGGCATCCACGTCAACCGTCACGTCGCCCGCACACGCAAAGCCTGCCAGCAACCGAACGACGGCCCGGTCGGGCTGGCGCGAATCCGCCGTCAGCCCCGCCCGACTGGCGTCCGCGAGACGCACGTCGTTGCCGAGCGCGTTCATCGCAAGCGGAAACGCCGCGCCCGACCAGTCCGTCTCAATGTGCGGCTCCGCCGCCGGCGCCCGATACCACTGACGGCCCGCAACGCGAAAGCCCGTCGCCGTCTCCTCGATGGCAACGCCATACGCGCGCAGGACGTCGAGCGTCATGTCCACATAGCCCCGCGAGGCGAGCGGCGAGGAGAGGCGAATCTCCGAATCTCCGTCCAAGACCGGCAGGGCGAAGAGCAGCCCGCTCACGAACTGGGAGGAAACGTCGCCCGCGAGTTCGTGCACGCCCGGCGCGAGGGTCGGGTAGGCGATCTGCGGACGGGACGCGAGCCGCCCTTTCATCTCCCACGTCGGCGTCACGCCGTACGCCGCGACGACAGGGCCAAGCAACCGCCGCGTCGTCCCGGACTCGCCGCAGTCCAGCACGGCCGCGCCCGACGGCCGCGCCGCCGCAAGGGCGCGCAGACACCGCTTGGTCGCGCAAATGTCGTCACAGTCCTCGGCGGCGGACTCCAGGAACGCGAAACGCCCCGCCAAAAACTCGGCGATGAGGACGCGGTGCGCGTGGGACTTCGAGACGGGCACCGTCATCGCGCCGCACCGAAGGCCCGACTCAAGACGAATCACAGGGCCTCCTTTTCAAGGTCGATAGGCACGGCCCGCACGTCGCCCCAGCCGCACGGAAGCGCGAACGTGACGACCGAACCGGCGCGCTTCTTGTCGCCCTTCATGAGCGGCGCAAGCGACACGAGGGACAGGCCCCCCGGCAACGCCGTCGGCAACCCCGCCGCTGTGAACCGCGCCGCCAGTTCCTCTGGCCACGCCGCCGGGGACAGGCCCCGCCGCGCGGCAATCCGCGCCTCCTCGACGCATCCGATCGCGACCGCCGCGCCATGCGAAACGGCATAGCCCGTCGCCTTCTCGACGGCATGACCAACCGTGTGCCCGCAGTTGAGGAGAATGCGCTGCCCCAGCCGCTCAAACGGATCAGCCCGCACGATTCCGACCTTAACCGCCAAATTCTCTGCAATTTCACGCGAAGTCGGCACATTTTCGGGGCACGCCTCGGGGTCTGTCCCCACGGACACGAGGCCTGTCCCCGCCGAAATGATCGTGTGCTTGATCATTTCGGCCTTTCCGTCGCGCAGACGGTCAGGCGGCAGGGTCGAGAGAAAGTCGCTGTCGATGACAACGAGCTTCGGCGCATGGAACGCACCCGCGAGGTTCTTTCCTTCGGGCAAGTCGCACCCCGTCTTCCCGCCCGTCGAAGCGTCCACCATCGCCAGAAGCGTAGTCGGCACGTTGATCCAGTCAATGCCGCGCATCCACGTCGCGGCGGCAAAGCCCGTGAGGTCGCCCGTCACGCCGCCGCCCAAGGCCGCCACGACGTCCTTCCGGCCCAGTCCCGCGCGCGCGAACGCCCGCCACAGGGACGAAACGGTCTCGATGGTCTTGTGCGTCTCGCCCGAAGGAATGGTCGCAATCGGCGTCTGGCCCAGCCGTTCGGCCCAAATGGACGCGACCGTCGCGTCCGCCACGACCGGCCGTGACGCGAGAAACGTACGCGCCAGCCCCTTGCCGCAGAGAACGAGCGAATTGTCGAGGTCAAACCAGGCGGACACGCGGTTCGGGAACGAGGCGTAATGCGCCGCCCGCTCCTTCGCACGGTTGCCGAGCGGCCGCGTTCCCGCCGCCGCGTCCAGACGCCGCGCCAATTCCGCGTCGGACGGCGTGTCGAGGCAAAAGACCGTTCCATGCGCCTCGCAGAACCGGCGGTTCTCGTCGCGCAGAAGCGTCCCGCCGCCCAAGGCGACGACCCCCACGTCGCCGAGCCGCGTCAGCGTCTTCGACTCAAGTTCACGAAAGGCGGCCTCGCCGTCAGACGCGAAGACGTCGGGAATCGCCCGCCCCGTCGAACGGACGATTTCCGCGTCGAGATCGATAAACGAAACGCCCAGCGCCGTCGCGAGACGGCGGCCGAGCGTGGTCTTGCCCGAAGCGGGCGCACCCGTTAGGAAGATCATCTGTGCACGTGTGCCGAGGTCAGCCTCAGCCCGCGATGAACTTCTCGCCGAGGGCGACGGCCTTGAGGTTGAGGTCAAGGAGCGCCGCCTTGCGCGCGCTGATCGTGTCCTTGATCGCCGCCGTCAGAGTTTCGGGCTTTACGCAGCCGAGCTTCTGGACGATTGCGCCGAGGATGATCATGTTCGCGAGGGAAACGGCCTCCATGTCCTTCGCCATCTGCGTCGCCGGAATGTAGACGACGGTGACGTCGGTGCGCCGCACCTTCCGCTCGATGAGCGAGGAATCGACGAAAATCGTGCCGCCGGGGGCGACCATGTCCTCGAACTTGTCGAGCGACGGCTCGTTCATCACCATCAGCACGTTCGGATGCGCGATGATCGGCGAACCGACCGGATCGTCCGAGACGATGACCGAGCAGTTGCACGTGCCGCCGCGCATCTCCGGGCCGTAGGAGGGCAGCCACGAGAGTTCCTTGTTCTCGATGAGCGCCGCATGCGCCAGGACTTTGCCGGAGAACAGGAGACCCTGTCCGCCGAAACCCGCCATGATCGTTTCGTAAGTCATTTTACTTCGCCTCCTCGGCCGTCCGGTCCTTGAAGCACCCGAGCGGATAGAACGGAATCATCTTTTCCTCGACGAACTGGCACGCCTTTTCGGGCGTCAGACCCCAGTTCGTGGGGCACGTCGAGATCACCTCGACAAGCGAAAAGCCCTTGCCCTCGACCTGATTCTGGAACGCCTTGTGAATCGCCTTCTTCGCCTGGCGGACATGTGCGACGGAGTTGACCGCGACACGCTCCAGGTAGGCCGGCGCGTCCAGCGTCGCGAGCAGCTCGCAAATGCGGATCGGCATGCCCTGCGTCTTCGGGTCGCGCCCGTACGGCGAGGTCTGCGTGACCTGGCCGATGAGCGAGGTCGGCGCCATCTGGCCGCCCGTCATGCCGTAGATCGCGTTGTTGATGAAGATGATCGTCACGTTCTCGCCACGGCAGGCGGTTGAAACCGTCTCGCACAGGCCAATGGACGCGAGGTCGCCGTCGCCCTGGTAGGTGAAGACGACGTGGTCGGGAAGCGCGCGCTTCACGCCCGTCGCCACCGCCGGCGCACGGCCGTGCGACGCCTCGATCATGTCGCACTTGAAGTAGTCGTACGCCATCACCGAGCAGCCGACCGGCGCGATGCCGATCGTCTTGCCCTCGATGCCAAGCGCGTCGATCGCCTCGGCGACAAGCCGATGCACGATGCCGTGCGTGCAGCCCGGACAATAGTGATAGGGAACGTCCGTGAGGGACTTCGGCTTCTGAAACACGATGGCCATCTTATTTCGCCTCCTTCCGGATTGCGGCCAAGACCTCGTCGGCGCTCGGAATCATGCCGCCGACGCGATTGCACATGTTGACGGGCTTCGCGCAGTTGATCGCGAGCTTCACGTCCTCGTTCATCTGCCCCATGTTGAGCTCGACGGTGAGGAAGCTCTTCACCTTCGCCGCCGCCTTCGCGAGCGGCGCCTTCGGGAACGGGAAGAGCGTGATCGGACGGATCATGCCGACCTTGATGCCCTCCTTGCGCGCCGCGACGATCGCGTTCTTCGCGACGCGGGCGGTGATGCCAACGGACACGACGCAGATCTCCGCATCGTCCATGAGGTACTCCTCCCAGCGGCACTCCTCCGCCTCCAGCTTCGCGTAGCGCGCATAGCGCTCGTAGTTCGTCTTCTCGAGCTCGTCCGGCTTGAGGTAGAGGGAGTTCACGACGTTGTGTTCGCGCTTCATCTCCGTGCCCGTCGTCGCCCACGGCTTCATCGCGGGAATCGTCGCGGGATCGACCGTGTCCTCCGGGAGAACCACGGGCTCCATCATCTGGCCCATCGTGCCGTCCGCCAGCAGCATCGCCGGCATGCGGTACTTCTCGCCCAGCTCAAACGCCAGGCGCGTCATGTCGGCCATTTCCTGCACCGTCGCCGGCGCGAGGACGATGATGTGGAAGTCGCCGTGGCCGGGGCCGCGCGTCATGAAGAAGTAGTCGGACTGCGACGGCTGAATGCCGCCGAGACCCGGCCCGCCGCGCTGGACGTTGACGATCAGGGCCGGCAAGTCCGCGCCCGCAAGGTACGACATGCCCTCGGCCTTCAGCGAGATGCCCGGCGAGGACGACGACGTCATCGCGCGACGCCCCGTCGACGCACAGCCGTAGACCATGTTGATCGCGGCAATCTCGCTCTCCGCCTGGAGGAACGTGCCGCCGATCTTCGGCATGCGCTTGGACATGTACGCCGCGATCTCCGTCTGCGGCGTGATCGGATACCCAAAATAGTGACGGCACCCGCAGCGAATCGCCGCCTCGGCGATCGCCTCGTTGCCCTTCATCAGAACTTTTTCACTCATGTTCGTGAGCCTTCCTAAATCCGGCGCCTAGCGCTCGACCGTGATGACGCAGTCCGGACACATCAGCGCGCAGCTCGCACAGCCCACGCAGGCCGCCGGATCCGTGCACTCGACCGGGGCATGCCCCTTGTGGTTGAGCTTGGTTTTCGAAAGAGCAAGGATCTTCTTCGGACAGGCGGTCACGCACAATCCGCAGCCCTTGCAGAGTTCTTCCTTGAATGTCAACTTAGCCATGGTTTGTTCCTTTGGACGGAATAGTATACCAAAAAAGCCCGCCCTTGCACATACCCCATGGGAGAAATTGGTGCGACTAACTGGGATCGAACCAGCAACCTTCGGCTTCGGAGGCCAACGCTCTATCCAATTGAGCTATAGTCGCATGCCGCGCCGCAGGGCCACAAACCGACCCTTGGCAAAACGGCGCGTATGATACCATATTTTGGGACAGCGAACAAGGGGGGCGCGTACGCCGCGTTCGACTAGGGCCTTTCAGCCACCAGTTTCACCGGGCCAAGCAGTCCCGACTTCTGGAGCGGGTCGGAGATGGACGGACCCGAATAGACCGTCGGACGGA
>CAYQUI010000058.1:0-11148 GCA_964420685.1 uncultured Lentisphaeraceae bacterium
TGCCGAGCCTCTCCGTCGGCGAGATCTTTCCGCCTCTTGCAGACGCCGGAGCGCGTGACGCGGGAGATCATGGCCCTCTTTGGCGAGGCCGACATTCCCGTCGTTCCCATCGACCGGGACGTGGACGCGGGGGCTCTCCAGTTGGCGCACGACGGCGGATGCCGAGATGTGGAGACGGCGGTTTTTTGCTATACTACGCAGACAGGAGTTCATGATGACTGAAAAACTGAGTTTTGAGCCGCCGCGCGGGATGCGCGACTTCTATCCGGAGGACATGGTCTGGCGCAACCGCGTCTTCGACGCCTTTCGCGCGGCCGGCGAGGCGGCCGGCTTCAAGCCGTATGACGCCTGCGTCGTCGAGAGCTACGAGCTTCTGGCGCGCAAGGCGGGCGAGGAGGTCGGCGAGCAGATCTATCACTTCCTCGACAAGTCCGAGCGCCACCTGGCGCTCCGCGCCGAGATGACGCCGACCCTGGCGCGCATGGTCGCCCAGCGGCAGAAGGAACTCGCCTTCCCGCTCAAGTGGACGACGATCGCGCAGTGCTTCCGCTATGAGCGCATGACGAAGGGCCGCAAGCGCGAGCACTACCAGTGGAACGTCGACATCATCGGCGAGGACTCGATCCTGGCGGAGGTCGAGGTGCTGGGCGCGGCGGTGGACGCGCTGCGGCGCATGGGCCTCTCGACGGCCGACTTCAAGGTGCACGTCTCGTCCCGCAGGTTTCTCGGCGCGCTCCTCGAGAAGAGCGGCATCGCGCCTGAAAAGCACGCGCAGGTCTTCCTCGCGCTCGACAAGCGCGGCAAGATGCCCGACACGGAGATCGCCGCGATGCTGAAGGACGGCGGGCTGTCGGACGCGGATGTCGCCGCGACGTTCGCGATCATGGACACGACGAGCTATGCGGACTGTCCCGAACTCGTCGAGCTGTTCCGCCTCGCGGAGCTTGCGGGCTTTGCGGACGCGCTTCAGTTCGACATCTCGGTCATCCGCGGCCTGAGCTACTACACGGGCGTCGTCTTCGAGGCGTTTGACACGAAGGGCGAGTTCCGCGCGATCTTCGGCGGCGGGCGCTACGACAACCTCCTGACGACGATCGGCGGCGAGCCGACGAGCGCCGTCGGCCTCGGCTTCGGCGACGTCGTCGTGACGGAGCTGCTGAAGGCGCGGCTCGGCGCGGACGCGGCAGCGCAGAAGAAGGGCGTTGCCGTCGGCTTCATGTTCCCGGAGCAGCGTGACGCGGCGGTGCGTCTCGCGGCGAAGCTGCGCGCGGCGGGCGAGTCGGTCGATCTTGCGCTCAAGGCCCAGAAGCCGAAGAAGTTCTTCTCGCACGCCGACCAGGGCGGTCTCGCGAAGGCCGTCTTCCTCGGCCCGGACGACGTCGCGAAGGGCGTCGCGCGCCTCAAGGATCTCGAGACGCGCACGGAGACGGAGGTTGCGCTCGCGTGAGACCCGTCCGCACGAGCCTTGAGGTCGGCTTTCCCGGCGAGTCGCTGCCGGCGCGCTTCGCGCCGTTGCGCGGCCGCGTCTGGCGTGCGACGGATCGGGCGACGGCCCTCCCGTTCGAGGACGCGCAGTTCGAGGTCGTGCTGATGGACGGCGCGGCCGTCTCGCGGGCGGCGGTGAAGGAGGCGCACCGCGTCCTGAAGCCGGACGGCCGGCTCTACTTCGCCGTGCCGGAGAGGACGCGCCAGCAGGCGGGCTTCACGTTGCCGGAGGTCTATTCGCTTGTGCGCGACGGCTTTCACATCGTCGAGGCCGAGCGTCCGAGCCGCTGGCGCTTCTGGCGGCGGGAGCGGACGCTCACGATCTGCGCGAAGAAGAAGAACTGGAAGACGCTGACGAACACGTACCGTCCTTATCTATGACGCTCCTTGCGGCACTCTGCCTGTTCGGCGCGATGAGCGCGTCCGACGCCGTCGTTCGCGTCCTGAACGCGCCGACGTCCTGCGGCGCGAAGGTCTATGCGGAGGCGCAGGCGATTGTCGCGCGCGACGCGAAGGCCGGCAAGCCGCTCCAGCAGTTCGTCATTGGCGTGACGACGGACGACAAGGAGCTGGCGAAGCGGTATCTTGATGCGTCGCGCGACAGGATTCGCGAACTGGCCGAGACGCGGAACAATCCGCTCGCCTGGTATCTCCTGTCGGTCGAGAAGAACGACTTCGCCTGTCTCCAGAAGGCGGCGGACGGCGGGAACGTGCAGGCTTTGAATGCGCTTGGCTCAATTGCGATTTCCGAGGCGTTTGCGCGCGAGGGGGTCGGGACGAATCGCTTGGAGCGCATTCTGAAGCGAGGCTACGACTGTTTCAGCCGTGCCGCGCGACAGCGCGATCCGAACGGGTTCGTGAATCTTGGAACGTGCTACTTGCGCGGGTTTGGCTGCGCGCAGGACATGGACATGGCCGTGCGTTGCTATCGGGCGGCTGCCGAACTGGGGCATCCGGAGGCGATGGACAACCTTTCCGCCGCCTACCAGTTCGGGCATGGCGTCAAGCCGGACGCCGAGCGTTCGCTCTACTGGGCGATGCGTGCGCGCGCCCTGCGCGGCGACGCGGCGGCGGCCACGTGGCTGCGGACGCGCCAGTAGGGGCGGCTTTTGCCGTCAGGCCGACTGGCGACGCCAGTCGCGCATGGAGAGTCCGTACCGACGCTTGAAGAGGTTCTTGAGCGAGTTCGGGTTCGTGTAGCCGCAGCGCAGGGCGATGGCGTCGATGGGTTCGCGCGTCGTGGCGAGCAGGCGCTTGGCTTCGTCCAGCCGTGTCGTGAGAATCGTCTCGCCGATGGACGTGTTCATCAGTTCGCGGAAGCGGAGGTCGGCGAGACGGCGCGAGCAGCCGAGATGTCGGGCGACGTCCGAGACGGTGATGCCGCGCAGGGCGTTCGTGCGGATGTAGGCGACGGCTTTCTGCACGAGCTTTCCCGCGAGGGAGACGTCCGCCGTCGAGTCGCGGCGCACGAGGGCCTTGACCCCGACGAAGACCGTGCGCGCGGGGGCGGGCGACGGCGTCGCCATCAGTTCGGCGAGCGCCTGCGCGGCGAGAAAGCCCTCCTGCTCGAAGTCGGGCTGGATGGAGGAGAGGCGCGGTTGGCAGTTCTCGCAGATGAGCGTGTCGTTGTTCGTGCCGAGGACAAGCGCGTCCTCCGGGACGCGCAGACGGTGGCGGCGGCAGTATTCGAGGATGTCGTAGCCTCGGTCGTCGTTGGCGGCGAAGATGCCGATCGGACGCTCCAGCCCCTTGAACTCGTGCGGTTCGGCAAACTCGTGCGCCCAAAGGCCGCGGTCGCGCAGGGCGGCGCGAAAGGCGCGAAACCGTCCCACGCTCCATTCGCGGACGGACGGGTTGTGGACGAACGCATAGGCGCGGCAGCGGCCCGTCGCGAGCAGGTGGTCGGCGGCGGCGCGTCCAATGGCCTCGGGGTCGTTGCGGACGAAGACGACGTTCTTCTGCCGGGCGGAGAGGCCGGGGTCGTGGATGTCCATGACGACGGTCGGGATGTCCGTTGCCGCGAGAAGGGCGGCTGAAGGCTCGGTGTCGGGGATGGAGACGATGAAGCCGTCGTAGCCTTGGGCAAGGGCCTGGCGCATGCGCGCGGGCGTGAATTCGGCTGCGGTGCGGACGAGCGTGATGTCCCAGTCAGGCGTGTCGGAAGCGGTTGACGCGCGGTTTTCGCCGAGAAAGCGGAAAATGCCGGAGAGCTTGTCGCGCCCGGCGACGCCGGCCATTCTCAAGGCGATGAAGATCCGTTTCATGTGCCGCGCATTATACCATCTGCCGCGTTTATGGCGCAAGCGTCGCCACGACCGCCGACGTCGCCGTGCGGGGCGGTTGACAAGGAAAAAAAAATACTATAATTGTCTTCGTTTCTAACATTAGACCGAAAGGATCTTGAAATGAAGCGACTGGTGTGTGCCGAGCGAGCGGAAAAAACGGGGCGTCGTCGGGCATGGGGCCTTTGCGCGTGTGTCGCCCTCTGCTGGCTTGGTGCGCGTGCGGTCGAGGTCTCGACCGTGGACGAACTGGTCGCGGCGATGACGGCCGTGAATGAGGGGACGTCAACGGACACGAAGATTCTTCTCAAGCCAGGCTACTATGACGTATCGGGCTGCACGATGAATTCGGACGGGCATCTCTACGTCGCTCGCGCGATGCAGTTCGAGGGCGTGGACGACACGTCCTGGCGGACGACGGCCAGCAGCAATACGGCCGTTGTCATCGACGCCAAGGGGATCAACGCGATTTTCCGGCTTGATGTCTCTTCAGCAAACAAGGTCGGCAGCGGAACGAGTTTCCGGAACATCACATTTCAGAACGGGAACGGGCGGGCCCACGCGAATTTGCATGGCGGCGCCGTGAGCAGTTCGTACGGCGGGCAGAGCCACACGGCGTCGAACTGCGTGTTTCGTGGCAATGAGGCGTATCAGGGCGGTGCGTTGATGCGGTGCACGGTCTACGACTGCTTTTTCACGAACAACGTCGCGGAGGAAGGCGGTGCCGTCTGTGCGGCGATCGACATGCACGATTCCCTGTTCATCGACAACCGCGCGAACTCGAACGGCGGCGTCGCGCGAAACGGCGGTCGCATGAAGCGGTGCGTGTTTATCGGCAATCGCGCCGGTCGAGGCTCGTGTGCGTACGGACTTGTGGAGGTCTCCGACTCCATCTGCAGGAGCAATGTCTCGTCCGCAGGATTGAGCGGGGGGCAAGTCGGCGGCGCCTGTTTTCGTGCGCAGAACGGGACGGAAACGTGCGAGGTGAGCGGTTGTCGGTTTGAGGGAAACGTGTCCGAGTCGGACGGCCCGTCGTGCGTGTACCGCGTGACGCTCGTCACCAATTGCGTGTTCGTCGGAAACAGTTCGCGCGGCGATGGCGCGGGCGTGGTGCAGATGATGACGAACACCGACGCGGTGGTTGCTTGCTCGTTCACGAACAACGTCTCCTGGAGCACGTCGAAAAGGGGGAAGACACTGGGCGGCGCGGGCGTGACGGGCGTGGCGGTGGCGGGAAATCCGTTGCCGAAAGTGACGGCGTGCGTGTTCGTCGGCAATGTCGCCTGGAATGGCGGCGGCGTGAGCCTGGCCGATGTCTCGAACTGCCTCTTTGTCGCCAATTGCGCGACGAATGGCGCGGGCGCGTACCAGTGCGCGGTTTCGGACAGCCGGTTCGTCTCCAACACGGCGATGATTTTTGGTGGCGGCGCGTACGACTGTTCAGGTTTGACGCATTGCACGTTTCAGGACTGCGCGGCGCAGGCCGAAGGCGGGGCTGCCTACGAGTCTTCCCTGTTTGACTGCCTCGTGACAAATTGTACGGCGCTGACGCACGACAGCATCGCAGGCGCGGCCGCCTCGCCCAGTTGTGTGGCGCAGCGAACGACGTTTGTCGATTGTCAAAATGCGACGAATGCGAACCAACGGTGGGCGACGGGCGGTCTGCGGCTGACGGACTGCACGTTTATCCGTTGCGGCGCGGGACGCAACTCGTCGGCGGTTCGCTGCACGTTCACGGGCATGGCGGAGGTCGGTCGGCCGGGTCATGTCCTGAGTGGTGGCGTGGCGACAAACTGCCTGGTGACGGGGTGTTCGGCGGGAAACCTTTTCGGCTGGATGGCGGAAATCGTCAACTGCACGGTCGTCTCGAACAACCGGGATCAAAAGGGCGGCCAGCTGTTCGCGGGGGGCATTCGGGCGGTCAACTGCATTTTCCGCGAGAACTACCACGACGGAGGGAAGAGTTTCGACATCGCGGGCTATGGCGCCTGTACATTTGAGAACTGCCTCTACAAAACCGAGCCGAACTGGGACGCATACACCCTCGCCGTGACCGCCTGCGTGACGAATGGCGTGAATCCCTTCCTGGCGCCGACGCATCGCGACTACGACCCCGCGCATCCGTATGCCATCGGCCGTCGTTCGCCGGCGCGGAATGCGGGAAAGACGATCGACTGGCCGGCGGGCTTTACCGATCTGGCGGGGCGGCCGCGCGTGTGCGACGACCGCACGGACTCGCCGCGCGTGGACATTGGCGCCTACGAGTGCTGTCTCCCCCGTCGCGGTTCGTGCCTTGTTGTCCGCTGAGGGCGTTCCCGCTGCCGGCTCGCGGCCACGAATTTGGTATAATGCAAACTGATCTTCAAGGAGGCCAAACTTTTAATAAGGAGATGAAAAGGATGCGAACGAAAAGTCGAAGTCGGTGGATGACCTGGTTGGGCGGCGTGGCATTGTGTTGCGTGATATCGACGGCCTCTTCGGCAACTGTGGACGCGGGCAAAGAGGCCGCGCTGGGCGGCTACGCGGGGTCGTTGGAATTGCCCGCGCCCGGCATTCTGCTGCAGCCGTGCCTCAAGCCGGACGGGTGGGCGACGCGCTTCCCGCTGGAGGACGACTTCAACGCGCCCGCCGAGACGGCGCACGCATTCTATTTCATTCCGGACGCAAGGAACGCGGACAAGCCGCGCGTGCGGGGCGAGGCGCGCTTCGTGCCGACGGACGACGGCGGCGTGTCCGCCGTCTACCGGCTGGCGGATGACGAGACGAGCCGCGCGGCGCGGCTTGCCCTGGAGACGTCCCTTCCGTTGCCGCAGTACGCGGACGCCGTGCTGGAGACGGATGCGGGAAGGGGCGTCCTCGCCCTGACGAACGCCTTCGGGACGGCCTTCGAGAAGCATGTCCGGAGCCTTGTCCTGAGGGATGCGCGGGGGGCTGTCCAGATGCGCCTGGCGTTCTCCGAACCGGTGCGGGTGTATCTGCGCAAGATGCGCGACTGGGGGCTCGTGAAGTACGTGCTGGGCCTCGTGTTCGTCCGCGACGCGGCGGGGACGCGGCTTGACGTGCGCGTCTACGGCGAACGTCCGCTCGCGTTCCGCGAAGTCGGCCCGCAGCGGCTCGTGGCGGGGAAGGAGTGGATTCCGTTCTCGTCTTCGGTCGTCGTGAAGGAGGGGAGCGCGCTTGACTTCTCGCGGATGCGCGGCACGGACGCGCCGGCGGGCAAGTGGGGGCGCGTCGTCGCGAAGGGCGAGCATTTCGAGTTCGAGAAGCGGCCGGGCGTGCCTGTGCGCTTCTACGGCGTCAACGTCTGCGGTGACGCGAACACGCCGTCGCCGGAGGAGTCGCGCGCGTTCGCGGCGAACCTGCGCCGGCTGGGCTACAACGCGCTCCGCTTCCACCATCACGAGACGTCGCTCGTCAAGCAGGACGCGGCGCACGGGTCGGTCGAGCTTGATCCGGGCGCGATGGCGAAGTTCGACGCGCTGGTGGCCGCCTGCATCGAGAACGGCATCTACCTGACGACCGACCTGTTCGTCTCGCGCCGTCCGATCGCCTACCGTTCCATCGGCATTGACCGCGAGGGCGACGTGCCGATGAGCGTGTTCAAGTTCCTCGTCCAAGTCCATGAAGGGGCGCACTCGAACTACCTGGCGTTCGCGCGGAACTTCCTCACGCACGTGAACCCGCACACGGGCCGCCGCGTCGCGGACGAGCCGGCGATGGCGCTGCTCTCGCTCGTGAACGAGGGCAACATGGCGGACGTCCATTGGGGCGGGCGCGAATTCGGCCTCCTGAAGGATCATTCGCGGGAGACGCTGGCGGCCTGCGAGCAGAAGTTCGCGCGGCGGATGCGGGCGTTCCTGCGCGACGAGATCGGCTATCGCGGCCTTCTCACGAACATGAACAACTACTTCTGGAGCGACGATCCGCCGGCCGAGAAAGTCCGCGCCGAGGCGTTCGACTATTCCGACGACCATTTCTACGTGGATCATCCGCGCTTCATCGGGCGTTCCTGGTCTCTCCCCTCCAGCTGTCCCAACACGAATCCGCTTCTGGGCACGGATTTGGGCACGCAGCGTCTGGCGAGCACGCGTCCGCGCGGTCTGCCGTTCACGACGACGGAATACAACTTCTCCGCGCCCGGTCGTTTCCGTGGCGTGGGCGGCATCCTCACGGGCGCGTTTGCCGCGCGCCAGGACTGGGCCGGCCTTCTGCGCTTCGCGTGGACGCATGGTCGTCGGGGGCTGTTGAACAGCCGGCCGCTCGGCTACTTTGACATGAGCAGCGACCCGCTCGGCCTTGCGGCGGAACGCGCCTCGATCTGCCTCTTCCTGCGCGGCGACCTGAAGCCGGCTGAAGCCAATGGCGCGTTCCTCTGTCCGCCGGCGAAGATGGCGGACACGAAGAAGACCCGTGGCTCGCTTGCGCCGTACTGGGCGCTCGACTGGGCGGCGTGGCACATGAAGCTGGGCGTGTGCGTGGCGGACAAGACGCCGGACGGCATGGAGACGCTGGCCGTCTATCCCGCCGCGCCGACGGCCGAGACGGAGGCGCGTCTGCGCGCGCTGCCGACGGGCGGCGTGTCGATTGACGCGGCGGCCGGGGCGTTTGCGCTGGACACGCCGCGCACGAAGGGCGGGTTTGCCGAAGGCGGGCGGATCTGCGCGTCGGGCTTCACGGCCGAACTGTCCGGCGGCGCGGCGACGATCTGGGCGAGTTCGCTCGACGATGCGCCGCTGGCGGCGTCGCGCCGCATCCTGCTGACACACCTGACGGACGTGCAGAATACGGACATCCGCTATGCGGACGCGGGGTTGCGCATCTTGCTCGACTGGGGGCGTCTGCCGCATCTCATGCGCGTCGGCCGGGCGGAGGTGTCGCTGGCCGTGGCGACGGGTGACTGGACGGTCTGGGCGCTTGACGCGACGGGTGCGCGGGTGCGCCGCGTCCCCGTTCGCCGCGCGGACGGGCATCTGGCGTTCACGGCTGACGTGGCCGCCGACCCTGCGCACGCCACGTATCTCTACGAGATTGTCGCCGCCGACGCGCCGTGAGGTGCGCGCCGGCCGCCCCTGCCGGGGCTTGTTTTCGGGCTGCCCACTTGCACGTGAGGCAGCCTTTTTGCTATACTACGCCCTAATTCGCCCATGGGGGGCGGGTTGAAGCGAATGAACCGAGGTCTTCCATCCCACGGTCAAAGCGGATTGAACATCAACATCTCGTTCGAAAGGAAACAAAAAATGGATATGCCGACCTCCGCCCTCACGGGCATCACCCTCAAGGACATGTTTGACGCGGGCCTCCACTTCGGCCATCAGACGAAGCGGTGGAATCCGAAGATGAAAGGCTACATCTTCGACAAGCGCAACGGCATCCACATCATCGACCTCCAGCAGTCTGTCGAGCTTCTCGACGAGGCGGCCCAGTTCGTGAAGGACGTCATCCTCTCTGGCAAGAAGATTCTCTTCGTCGCGACGAAGAAGCAGATGTCCGAGATGGTCAAGGAAGCGGCGGCGGGCGTTGAGCAGTTCTACGTGACCGAGCGTTGGCTCGGCGGCACGCTCACGAACGCGAAGACGCTCCGTTCGAGCGTCAAGCGCATGCGTCAGCTCCAGGCCACGGCGAAGGCGAACGGCGGGCAGCTTTCCGAGCACAAGCAGGAGAACTCGGTTCTGCGTCGCGAGCTCGCGAAGCTCGAGAAGAACCTGACGGGCGTCGCCGACATGTCCGAGCAGCCGGGCGCCATCTTCGTCGTTGACTGCGTCAAGGAGGCGAACGCCGTCAAGGAAGCCGTTCGTCTGCGCATCCCGGTCGTGGCGGTCGTTGACACGAACGCCGATCCGGAGCCGGTCGATCACGTCATTCCGGGCAACGACGATTCCGTCCGTGGCGTCGAGCTGATTCTGAACGGCATCGTCAAGGTCATCAAGGACGCGAACGTCGAGTACGGCGCGAAGGCCGCCGAGGCGAACGCGAAGCGCGAGGCCGAGCGCACGGCCCGCGAGGCGTCCGAGCGTGCCGCCCGCGCCGAGCGCAAGGCGAAGGTCACCGCGTCGCGTCCGGCCGGGGCGAAGCGTCCGGCCGGGGCGAAGAAGCCCGTCGTCGCCGCGAACGTGAAGGCCGCCGCGCGTGCCGCGAAGGAGGCCGCCGAGATCAAGGCGAAGGCCGATCTCGCCGCGAAGCGTCAGGCGAAGGTCGCCGAGGCGCAGGCCGCCGTCGAGGCGCAGGCCGCTGCGCCCGTCGCCCCTGAGGCGCCGGCCGCCGAAGCACCGGCTCAGGCCTAAGGCGTCGTCGGAGAGGGCCTTGTCCCTCCCCGAACTCTGAAACCTCCAAACTCCCAAACTTTCCAAACCTTTACCAAGATGAACATCACGATTGACATGATCAAGCAGCTCCGTGAGGCCACTGCGGCCGGCATGGGTGCGTGCAAGGAAGCCCTCAAGGCCACCGACGGCAACATGGACGAGGCGGTCAAGTATCTGCGCGAGAAGGGTCTCGCCGTCGCCGCCAAGCGCGTCGACAAGGAGTCGAAGCAGGGCATCGTCGCCCTCGCGGCGACGGCCGACAAGAAGGCGATGGCGTTGGCCGAGGTGAACTGCGAGACGGACTTCGTCGCGAAGACGGAGGCGTTCATCAAGTTCGTCGATGACGCGGCCAAGGTTGCGCTTGACGGCAAGGACATCGAGGCGACGCTGAACGACGACTACAAGATGCTTCTCACCAAGACGGGCGAGAACGTGAAGATTCGCCGTGCGGAGCGTTTCGAGCTCGCGGGTGCGGGTTGCGTGTCGGGCTACATCCACATGGGCGGCAAGATCGGCGTGCTCGTCGAGCTTGGCTGCGACAAGCCGGGCGAGAAGCTGGACGAGGCGGCGCACATGGTGTGCCTCCACATCGCGGCGAACGCGCCGAAGTACCTGAAGCCCGAAGACGTGCCGCAGGCCGAGATCGACGCGGAACTCGAGATCAAGCTCAACGCGCTCAAGGAGCAGAAGGGCAAGCTTCCGCCGGAGCAGGCGCTCGTCGGCATCAAGAAGGGCATGGCCGCGAAGTTCTGCGCGCAGATCTGCCTCCTGAAGCAGGACTATGTGGCTGACGGCGAGATCACGGTCGAGAAGTATCTCGACAATGTGGCGAAGGAAGTCGGCGCGCCGGTTACGGTGAAGCGCTTCTGCCGTATGCAGCTCGGTGCCTAAGGCGCGGAAGTTGCGATAGAGCGAAAAGGGGCGCGACGGGATTCCGTCGCGCCCTTTCGCATTATGGCATAATGTCGCCACGAGATCGATTGCGACGACGACGGGCGATTTCCCCGACCTGCGACGGAAGGGGTGCATCTACGTGGACAAGACGGCGTACTTCCACCGTCTCGTCACGGACGTGGGGA
>CAYQUI010000059.1:0-11011 GCA_964420685.1 uncultured Lentisphaeraceae bacterium
AGCGTTCCTCGCTGCCGAGCTCCTGCCACTGGTCGACGCGGTTCGCCGCGCTCGCGGGCATGTAGTTGCAGCCGCGAATCCACGGCTGGGCGTCGTACCATTTCCACGCCTTCTCCTTCGTCCACGGCCCCTGCCGCGCGGCCGACGCGGCCAAAGCCGCAACGGCCAGCGTCCCGCACAGGACGATTCGCCCGATCAAGTTCACCCTGGTCATCATGCTCATTCCTCCGTTTTGTCGTTGTTCGCGTTTGCTTGAAAATTAGGCCCAAAGCCCCTTCAGATACGCCTGGCTCGCCGCCAGGTCCGAAAGCGCCCCCGGATAGGCCGTCGGCTTGACGACCAGCCATTCCGTGCCGTCCGCCACGGCCGCCGGCACGAAGCGCCGCCAGTCCGCCCGATCACGCGCCGAGCCGAGGCCGCAGGCGCCCGGCCCAAGCGCAAAGCCCGCCGGCGCGCCCGTGCCCACGCCGTCGATGGCGGGCATCAGGTGCATCGTCGGATTGCGGTGCGGATGCGCCGCCAGCCAGGCGAACGGATCTTCCCCGGCGAGGACGCACCAGCCGGGGTCGAACTCCTGCTGCACGCGCGGCGAGAACCGCTCGAACAGCCACGCGCAGACCGGGCGCCCGTCGAAACGAATGCGGAACTCCTGGTCGTGGTTGTGGTAGCCGACCGCAATCCCCTCCGCCGCACAGACTTCCGCCGCATGGTTGACGACGTCCACCAGCAACTGCCAGTCGTTCGGGTTCTCCGCGCTACCCTTGAACCAGGCGACGTTGATGCGGTTCGTGCCCGCCTCCCGGCAGAGGCGAATCGTCCGCGCCAGCTCCGGCTCCACGAGCGCCGTCGGGTAGAGCTGCAGGGCGACGAGCTCCAGCCCGGCTTCGACGCACACGGCCCGCAGCCCCGCGCCGTCCCGCCCGTAGAAGCGGCCTGTCTCGACGCCCGCGAAGCCAAGCGCCCGCGCCGCCTTCAGCGTGCCGAGGAAGTCGCGCGCGCAGAGGTCGCGCACCGCGTAGACCTGAAAGGCGAGGCGCGACCGCCATGGGACGGATGCCGCGATGCCACGCGCGGACGGGCGCGCGGCAACCGCCGCCGCGCCCAGTCCGGCCAGGAACGCGCGGCGGCTCGTCACCGCGCAATCTCCTTCAGCAACGCCTTGAGCGCGCCCGCCTTCTCGCGCGCCTTGGCCGCACGCTCCATCGGCGAGTTCTCGCCGCCGAACTTCGCGTAGGCGCTGATGACGGTCGGCGGCGGCGTCTCCAGCTCGCGGATCGCCTGCTCCAGCTCGGCGATGAGCGGCGCGCATTCCGCGTCACGACCGAGCTCGCGCAGGGCCTTCACGCGCCAGTAGTCCATCTCGCCCGCCTTGATCCAGCCCTTGAGCGAATGCTCCAGTTCGGCCCGGTAGCCCGCCGCGTCGCCGAGTGCCTTCCGGCACTGCGCCATGAAGTAGCGGCTCTTCGGCTCCGTGCCCGCATCGCCGGGACGGCCCGCCTGCAGATTCGCGGGATACGTCGTCGACTCCTCGAAATACGCGAGCGCCGTCTTGAAGTCCTTCGCGTCCATCGCCGCGCGACCAAGGCCAATGCAGGACTCGACGAACGGGTCCAAGAGGCCATCCGCGCCCTCCCACACGTGGAAACGCCGCGTCGTGAGAATGGCGTGGGCCTCCTTGTAGCGGCCGACGGCATTGAAGAGGTAGGCGAGACGCAGGACACAGGCATCGTACTTCTCGGCCGTGGCGCGATACGTCTCCAAGAGCGCGAGACGTTCGACCGCCGGCAGGTTCATCTTCTCCGCGAGCTTGTCGGTCTCCTCCAGCGTACGGAAGTGCGGATCGGCCGCAAGCGAGCGGAGGTAGAAGTCATACGCCTCGCGGCTCGCGACGCCTGACGGCACGCCCGTGTTCGTGAAGTACGTGCCGGGATGGGAGAGCCCGAAGCCGAGGCAGCGGAGAGCCAGCGCGTGGTTCGGCTTGATTGCGACGGCCTTGCGCCAGGCCGCAAGCGCGGCGTCCTTCTGATCCATGTTCCAGAGGATTTCGCCGAGGAAGTACTGCGTGTCGGCGGAGGGCGCCAGGTTGGCCGCCGCCCACTGGAGGACTTCCAGTTCCTCCAGCCGGCTCGGGAAGCAGTAGATCCAGTCCACCGCCGCAAGGACGGGCTTCGCCAACGGATTCTGGCGAGCCTCGGCCGCCGCCTTGAAGTAGGCGAACATCGGCTCGCGATAGCTGTCGCACGCGGCGACGGTCTCCTTGAGCGGCAGCGCGCCCTCCGTCCGGAAGGGACGTTCCGTCCGCGCGTTCGCGAGAGCCTCGTCGCAGAGGGCGACGACCTCGTCGAAGCAACCGACCGCCCAGTAGTCGCACACGCATTCGAGGAGCTGCTGCGCCTTGAGGCCGCGATTCCGCGCCGCTTCGGCGAACGACGTGCCGCCTGTGCGCTCGACGGCGCCCCAGTACTCGAGCGGATCGCAGACGAACGCCTTGTCCAGGCACGGCGCGGCTTCGGCGACGCGGCCGAGCTTCCGGAGGGCCAACGCCTTCAGCGTCCACAGCTTCGCCTCGTCCTGCCCCAGCGCGAGCGCGTCGTCGAGGCGGAGGAGCGCCTCCTGCCAGTCAGCGCGCCGCATCGCCAGGCGCGCGATCTCGACATACGACTCCTTCTTGTAGGAGAGACGCCACGTGCAGCGCCAGAAGAGGTCTTCGGCGGCCTTGAGGTTGCCGAGGCCCTTTTCGCAGAGCGCGAGATAGTATTCCGGCGCGGCGTCAAGGGCGCGCGTGTAGTTCTGCGTCGCGCGGGCGACCGCCTTCACGAGGAACGGCTTCGCGTCCGCGTAAGCACCGTTCTTGAGGCGGCGGACGCCGAGCGCAAGGTTGGCGCGCGAGTAGTCGGGGTCGATCTCAAGGGCGCGGCGGTAGTACGGCTCCGGATCGATGAGGCCGTTGTGGAACTGGTCCAGGCGAAGGCCGACTTCGTAGGCCAGTTCGGCCGAGACGTATTCCTTCGGGTCTTTCGGATTCTCGACGACGGGCGGCAGGGGATCGTGCGGATCCGGCCCGACGGGCGTGTAGGCGAGGAAGACCTGGCCCGCCGCATCGGCAATCGTGGCCGTCAGTTCCGTGTCCTTCGCATCGGCGGCGACCGACACGACGCGGCACCACGGCGCGTCAGGGCCAATGGAAATGCGCGACTCCTCGAAGACAGGCTTCGCCGCGCCCGCGCGCTGGACGCGCACCGTGCAGTTCGTCAGGACGCGCGTCGAGTGGAAGCCGACGAGCAGCCCCTCCGCGCCGCGCCGATCCACGTTCACCGCGCCGTCGATCGTGACGTTCTTGACGCCGCCGATGCCCTTCACCGGGAACCAGTACTGCTTCACGCGGCGCGTCTCGTAGGGGGCGATCCACGAGTAGTCAGGCTGGTTGTCCGACCAGCAGCCGACCATCAACTCCAGGTACGGCCCGTCGTTGTCGGTCAGCACCGTGTCCCACACGTGCGCCTCCGGGAAGTTGCCCCAGAGGAAGAACTTCTTGCCGACGGTGATGTGGCGGTTCGAGACGTGCGCCGTGCCCATGTCCTTCTTGTGGTCAAGGCCCGCGAGCCAGGCGTTGTCGGGATCGAGCGCGAAGATCGAGCGCGACTCGACCGTGAAGTTGCGCCACCAGCTGAGATCCATCGTGCCCGAGATGTCGTCGGCGTACTTCGAGCGCTGGGAGGGAATGAGGTCGTGCGCCTCCTTGCGCGGCCCGATCGGGAAACTCGTCCAGTAGTTCTTGTGGTGGTCGAAGCCGAGATGGCAGCTCGGCGGGAAGAGGATCTGGTAGTCGTCGCCGCAGTGGACGGACACGTTCGCCCAGTAGATCATCGACTCGATGAACGACTGGCGGTTCATGAAGACGTTCTCGGCCTGAAGGACTGCGCGGTCCGGAAGGAGGGAAAGCCCAATCGTCCACTTGAGGCGGCGGCGGAGCTCCGTCTCGCCGATCCAGACCGTCTTCGAGCCGTCCGCGTTCGCGGCCAGCCGCCAGTCGATGGGCATCGCGGTCGTCGCGCGGTGGTGGTGCGGGAAGTTCCACTCGACGCCGCCCGAAATCCACGCGCCGAGCATGCCGATCAGGGCGGGCTTGACGACGTGCTGGCGGTAGAACGTCTCGAAACCCGTCTGCCGGTCGGTGAGGTTGAGGAGATGCCCGCCGTGCTCCGGGAGAAGCCCCATCTGAAGCCAGCGGTTCTCGAGCGTCAGGTACGTGTACGTCTCGTCGGCCTTGCCGTCGAAGAGGACGTCCTGCATCGGGTAGGGGTAGACGCGCCCCTGCGCGCCCTGGTAGACGCGCCCCGTGTAGAACAGCGGCGTCCGGTCGTAGCCGCCCGGCGCATAGGTCGGCAGCGTGATCGTCGCGCGCGCAGCCTTGACTTCTGATTTCGTTTCCTCAGCCGTCCACACCGCGCAAGCGACGCCACAGACGGCAAGCGTACAGAGCAGTTCTTTCTTCATGCGCGCCATTATACCATGTTCGCGCGCAAGAAACCGACACTATCGTGCAAAAAATATATGACCGATCGGGCAATCGCGGCGCGCCGCACACGCGGCGGCGCGACAGCCCCCGTCATGTCACGCCGCCGTCGTCTGCATGTCGCAGAGCCGGCGGTAGACGCCGTTGGCGGCGTAGAGCGCGTCATGCGTGCCGCGCTCGACGATGACGCCGTGATCCATCACGAGGATGAGGTCGGCGTTCCGGATCGTCGAGAGGCGATGCGCAATCGCGAAGACCGTGCGGTTCTTCATGAGGTTGTTGAGCGCATCCTGCACCAGGCGCTCCGTCACCGTGTCAAGCGCGCTCGTCGCCTCGTCGAGAATGAGAATCGGCGGATTGCGCAAAATCGCCCGCGCAATGGCGATGCGCTGACGCTCGCCGCCGGAGAGGGCGAAGCCTTTCTCGCCGCAGAGTCGCGCATAGCCCCCCGGCTGGCTCACGATGAAGTCGTGCGCGTTCGCCATCTTCGCGGCGGCGACGACTTCCTCGTGCGTCGCATTCGGCGAGCCGTACTTGATGTTCTCCTCAATCGTGTCGTTGAAGAGAATCGTCTCCTGCTGGACGGATCCGACGAGCTTGCGCAAGTCACCGACGCGCAGGTCGCGCAAATCGACGCCGTCCATCGTCACACGACCCGCCGTCGGGTCGAAGAAGCGCGCGAGAAGCCCCGAGAGCGTCGTCTTTCCACTCCCCGTGCCGCCGACGACGGCCACCGTCTTCCCGCGCGGGATCTCGAAGGAGGCGTGCGAGACGGCGTCGTGGTCGGCCGTGTCGTAGCGGAACGAGACGTCCTCGAAGGCGACCCTGTCGTCGAACGAACGCTTCTCCGACGCATCCGCCTTTTCGGGAAGGCGCATGTCAACGTCCATGAGCGACCAGATGCGCTGAAGCGACGCCTGCGCCGTCTCGATCGAGACCTGGAGGGAGGCCATCTGCTTGATCGGCTTGTAGATGAGGAGAAGCGGCGCGAGCATCGGAATCACGTTCGCAAGCGTGACGTGCGCCGCGAAGCAATAGACGAGAAACACGCAGATGAGGATGATGCCGATCGTCTCGATCGTCGGGCTCACGACCAGCCCCCAGCGGACGGCGCGCATGTTCGTGCCGAAGAGCGTACGGTTCACCTGCGCGTACTTCGCGTTCTCGAACGCCTCCGTGTCATAGGCCTTGACGACGCGGATGCACGTCAGGATCTCGTGGATGCGCGACCCGACGACGGAACTCTTCTCCAGCGTCCGCCGCGACCACTTGCGAATCGTCTTGCCGAGTCCGCAGACGGGCAGCATGAACGCCGGCATCGCAATCGCGATGATGCCCAGCGTCGCGAGCATGTGATTCGTGATTGCGAACCAGATGATGAAGGCGATCGCGACGAAGATCTCGAACGGCGCACGGCACAGTTCCGCCAACATCGTCTGGATGATCGACTGCATGACCTGCGGATCGCCCGTCGCGCGCGTCATCAGCTGACCGACGTCAATCCGCCCGTGGAACTGGATCGACTGCTCCTGAATCTTGCGCAACAGGTCCTGGCGAAGATCCATGACGACGCGCGACGCCGACCAGGTGAGGCAGTACTGGTTGAGGAAGATCAGCCCCAGACGCAGCAGGGCGACCAGCGGGATGCCGATGACCGCCATGAGGACGAGCGCGCCGCCCATCGCGCCATCCTCCTGCTCCAGCGGAATGCCCAGCTTGTCGGCGAGCCGCTTCGCCTTCGGATACCAGCTCGGCAGCTGCGCCGCACGGTCCATCTCGCGCGCCAGCTTCGACGTGCCGACGTCGCCCGACACGCGCGCGGTCTCCCCGGCGGCCGCCGGCTCCGTCTCCCCCAGCTCCGCCTTCAGCGCCTCCATCCGCTCCGTGCGGCTCACCTTCTCGAGCGCAGGCTGGACGACGGTGAAGATCGGCACGAGCGTGCCCGCCGTCAGCATGCCGCAGACGATGCCGATGACGATGCGAAACCTGTACCTCCGCGCATACCGCCACGCACGCCCATACGCCTCGCGCGCCGTGTACTCGCGGTCAAAGAACTCCTTCTTGTATTCGACTCCCATAGATCCTCCCCTGCCTGCCGACGCCCGTCACGTCCGAAGAAGCAACGTCAGCGAACCAATCGTCTTCCCCGTCAGCGGACGCACAAGCGGCACGTCCACGACCGTCTCCGTTCCGCTCGCCGGCAGACTGGACACATCGACGACACCCTGCGCAACGGCCTTCGGCGCATCCTTCTCGCCAATCATCTGCGAGAGGGCATCCAGCGGCGCGGACGCGACGTCCGCATAGCCGACCATCGCCTTCTCCATGAAGTCCGCCCCCATGCGGAACGCGTACTTCGCCGTGAGCCGCAGGAATCGACGCGCCTTTTGGACGGACACCGGCTCCGTAATCGTCACCGCCAGTCCGCAACGCCCCTCGACCTCTTCGCGGAAAAGGACGCGCTTCGTCCACGGCTCGTCCGTGAAGTCGCAAACGCCCTTGCGGAAGACCATCTCGCGCGCCGCCGCCTTGCGGGCGATGCCCGTCCGAGGCCAGACGAGATCAACGGCGCCAAGATTCCGGCTTTTCAGCAGCCGCTTCTCCGGCACGCCCGTCCATTCGGCCTTGACCAGCAGAATCTCGACGGAAGTCTTCTTCATGAGGCGGGCTTGTAGGAGTCCTTGAGCGTGCACGTGCGGTTGAAGACGGGCGCACCCGGCTTCGAATCGACGGCATCCGCCACAAAATAGCCCGTGCGCTCAAACTGGAAATGCTCCAGCCCCTTTGCCGCCGCCAAGGCCGGCTCGACATAGGCCGTCACCGTCTTGAGCGAATCCGGGTTCAAGTACGCGAGGAAGCCGTCGCTGCCGTCCTTGAGCGGATCCTTCTCCGTGAAGAGGCGGTCATAGAGCCGCACCTCGGCCTTGACGCCCGTCGCGCAATCGACCCAGTGAATCGTCCCTTTCACCTTTCGCCCGTCCGCCGCGTTGCCGCCCCACGACGCCTCGTCCCACGTGCCGTGGATCTCGGCGACCGCACCGGACGCATCCTTGACGCAGCCCGTGCATTTGAAGATGCACGCGCCCCGCAGACGAACTTCCTGCCCAGGGGCCATGCGGAAAAACTTCTTTTCGGGAACTTCCATGAAGTCCGCGCGGTCGATCCAGATCTCGCGCCCGAACGGCACCTGGCGCACGCCGGCCGCCGCGTCCGTCGGATTGTTCGGCAGCTCGACCAAACGGCTCTCCGCCGCGTCCCAGTTGTCGATGACGACCTTCACGGGGTCGAGGACGGCCATGCGGCGCGTCGCCGTGCGGTTCAGTTCCTCGCGCACGCACCATTCGAGGAGCGCGGGGTCGCTTTCGCTCTCGACCTTCGAGACGCCGATCCGCTCGCAGAACTCGCGAATCGCGCCGGGCGTATAGCCGCGCCGCCGCATCCCGCACACCGTCGGCATGCGCGGATCGTCCCAGCCGGCGACGACCTTTTCGTTCACCATCCGGAGCAGAAGCCGCTTCGACATGACCGTATACGTGAGGTTGAGGCGCGCGAACTCGCGCTGCTGCGTACGGATCTTGACGCCATTGCGGACAGGCAGAAGCCCCTGCTCGTCCATGCGATCGACGACCCAGTCGTAGAGCGGACGATGCACCTCGAACTCCAGCGTACACATCGAGTGCGTGACGCCTTCGAGCGCATCCTCGATCGGGTGCGCGAAGTCGTACATCGGATAGACGCACCAGCGGTCACCCAGATGGTAATGCGAAACGTGGCGGATGCGATAGAGGACCGGATCGCGAAAGTGGATGTTCGGCGAGGCCATGTCGATCTTCGCCCGCAGGCACCATTCGCCGTCGGCGTACTTGCCGTCACGCATCTCGTGGAAAATCCGCAAGTTCCGCTCCGGATTGGTGTCGCGCGACGGCGAGGGCGTGCCCGGACGCTCCGGAACGCCGCGATACGTCTTCCACTCCTCCTGCGTGAGGTTGCAGCAGTAGGCCTGCCCGCGTCGAATCAGTTCCTCGGCGATCGCGTACATTCGGTCGAACAGATTCGAGGCATTGTAGAAGCCCGGCTCACCCGCGTCGCCCGGCCCGGACCACTGGAAGCCCAGCCAGTTGATGTCGCGCTTGATGTTCTCGGCGTACTCGTCGGACTCCTTCGTCGGGTTCGTGTCATCCAGCCGCAAATGACACTCGCCGCCGAAGAACTGCGCCATGCCAAAATCGACGCACACGGCCTTCGCATGGCCGATGTGAATGTAGCCGTTCGGTTCGGGCGGGAAGCGCGTGACGACGAGACCGCCGGTCTTGCCGTCGGCCACGTCCTTCTCGATCCACTGCCGCAGAAAATGACGCGAGGTGTCTGATTCGTTCATATCGATGGTATATTATAGCAAAAAGCCGTCCGCCCACGCGGACGCGCGCATGAAAGGACTTCTCGTCACGCGAGAAGGAGACGGTCTTCAAAGGGTTTCAAGGGACGTCCACGAATGAACGCGCCGCCGTCCATCGCCGAGCCGCCCTCCGGCTTGACCTCGGTCAACAGAAGCGCCGTGTCATGGCACTTGACGATCGGGCCTTGGCGATCCACCCCCACGACCGTCCCCGGCTCGGCCGCCGCGCTCCGCGCGTCCGGGAGTCGCACGACCTTGGCGCGCAAGATGACGAGCCGTCCCAGCGTCCCCTTCTTGCGAAAGCGCAGCGGCAGGAACGTGTAGCACCCCGGCCAGGGGTTGTAGGCGCGGACGCGCCGCTCGATTTCCAGAACCGGCCAATTCCAGTTCACGAGTCCGTCCGTCTTCTTCAGCTTCTTGACATAGGTCGCCGCGTGCGCATCCTGCGGGATTTCGGGCGGCAGGGCGTGCCGCGAAAGAAGTTTCAGCGCCTTCGCGAGCGCAACGCCGCCCGCAATCGCCAAGTCGTCCATGAGCGCCCCGCCCGTCGTGTCGGGATAGATCGGCTCGAAGCTCTGGAGCATGATCGGCCCGTCGTCCAGACCGATGCCCATCCGCATGACCGTCACGCCCGTCAGACGGTCGCCCGCTTCCAGCGCGGCGATGACGGGGGCCGCGCCACGATATTTCGGCAACAGCGAGAAATGACAGTTGACGCACCCGCAAAGCGGCAGGTCGAGAAGCGGCTTCTTGAGGATCTGCCCGTAGGCGACGACGGCGATGACATCCGGCTTCTTCGCGCGAATCCACGCCATCGGCTCGTCGTCGTTCACGCATTCGGGCTTGATGATCTCGGTCAGGCCGTTCGCGGCCGCAAACTTCGCGAGCGGACACGGCACAATCTCCTTTGCCCGCCCCGCCTTGCCGCGCCCGGCAGGGCGATCCGGCTGCGTGACGATGCCAACGACCTCCAGCTCGTCCTCCCGCAAAATGGCGTGAAGACACTCGGCCGAAGCCTCGGATGAACCCATGAAAACAATGCGCATGACCGTATATTATACCAAAAGACCGCCCGTTACAAAGCCACGGCGCAAACCGCACGTCAGACAGGCTCCAGAATCCAACGCTTGTTGAACCAGTACCAGTCGCCCGGACGCTGTTGGACGGCTTCGTCCAAGAGGCGCATGACCTCGCGCGTGAGACGCACGGCCTCGGCTTTCTTGTCCGTGGCCGCCGAATCGGGGCGAAGCGTCGCAATGTGGTGGAAGACATGCCGCCCGTCCGAGCGCGACATCTGCGCAACGACAATCGGCGCGCCGCTACGGACGGCAAACATCGCGCCCGCGTGCGAGACATTGGCTTTTCCGCCCAGAAAATCAACAGAAACGTCGGGCTTGCGCACACGCAAGTCGGGCAAAATCGCGAAAGCCCGTCCAGCTTCAAGCTTCTCCTTGATGCGCACGAGCGTCTCGCGGCAATTGCGGTCAAGAACCTCGATGTCCCCGTACTGACGCTTCATCCAGCGATCCAGCAACGGATTCCGCTGACGCGCGGCCAATGCGAAAAGCGGCAGACCATATTTGGCCATCGACCAGGCGGCCATGTACCAGTTGCCCGAATGCGGCACCATGATGACGACGCCCTTGCCCTCGTCCACATAGGCCTGAAGCTTGTCCTTGTAGTGCGCGCCTTCGACCACATGGCGATCCATCCATGAGCGGTCCAGTTTCGGTGCGCGCATCATCTCGACGCCCGTCTGCAAGACGTTCTGCAAGGACCGGACGGCAATTGACACGGCTTCCCGTTCGCTTTTCCGGGGAAAGACGGCGCGGATGCGCGCCAATGTCCGCGTCCGCTTGAATCCGCACACGCAAAACGCAAACCAGCCGAATCCGCGCGCCATCGCCAAGGCGAGCGGATAGGGAATGGCGTTCACGAACGCGCAGACCGTGCGAAGCAACAGATATTCAAGGAAGAATCTCATAAAAATCTCAACGCGAAAAGGCCCTAAGCCGAGCCTTCTCGCGTTTCGAAAAGTTGAAATAAAAAAAGAGCCGGCGGCGTCCTACTCTCGCGCGGGCGAGTCCCGCACTACCCTC
>CAYQUI010000060.1:0-10794 GCA_964420685.1 uncultured Lentisphaeraceae bacterium
GGACTGAATTATATCAAATTCCCGATCGCCGCTCCCTAGTCCCTCGCGCGCGCCGTCCGGACTTTGCTATAATGTGCGCCATGGAGAAGACGAAGCAGACCCTAGACGATGCGCGGGCGGACGCGCCGAACGTCATCGAACTCACCGACGTCCGCAAGACGTTCCGCGACTTTTGGCTGCGCCCGACCGTCAAGGCCGTGGACGGGCTTTCACTCTCCGTGCGCAAGGGCGAAGTCTTCGGCCTCCTCGGCCCGAACGGTTCGGGCAAGTCGACGACGATCAAGATGATTCTCGGACTGCTCTCGCCCAGCGGCGGGAAAATCTCGCTCTTCGGGCGTTCGCCGCAGACGGCCGAGGCGCGCCGTCGGCTGGGCTACCTGCCGGAACTGAGCTATCTGCATCCGTTCCTCACCGCGCAGGAGACGCTGGGCTACTACGCCGGCCTGTCCGACCTCCCGCGCGCCGAAGCGAAGACGCGGACGCGCGAGCTCCTTGCGATGGTCGGCCTTTCCGACGTCGCGAAGCGTCCCGTCGGCGGCTTCTCGAAGGGCATGGCGCGCCGTGTCGCCCTCGCGGCCGCCCTCATCGGCAAGCCTGACCTCCTCGTCCTCGACGAGCCGACGTCGGGTCTTGACCCGATTTCGACGAAGGAGGTGAAGCTGCTCGTCAAGGCCCTCCGGGCCGGCGGCATGACGATTCTCACGACCTCGCATCTCCTCGCGGACGCGCAGGAGATCTGCGACCGCGTGATGATTTTGAACCATGGCGCGTGCGTCGCCGAAGGAAAGGTCTCGGAACTGGGCACGAGCCTGGAGGACTTCTTCCTCGCGAAGGTCGACGACGCACAGGACTTCACGCTCGCCCCGTTCTTGGCCAGGTGACCGATGCGCGCGTTTCTCTCTGTCGTTTGCCTGGAGCTGAAGGCGCTCGTGCGGTCGAAGGCCGCGCTCCTTCTCCTGTTGGCTGCCGCCGTCTGGACGCTGGCCTTCCCCTCGCTCGTCACGGGCGACGGCACGGCCGCCGGCGCGCGCGAGCTTGACATTCACTTCTCGCTGGGCGGCGTCTTCGCGCTTCTCGTCGTTGCGCTCCTCGCGTCCGCGACCGGCGCCCTTGCGCGCGAGCGGACCGCCAAGCGTCTTCAGTTGACGCTCGTGCGCCCCGTGAGCCGCGTTGCGCTGATCTTGGGCAAGGCCGTCGCGCATGTCGCCGTCGGCGCCGTCGTCCTGGCCGTCGCGTGCGGCATCCTCGCCGCGCGCGTCGATCTCGCGACGCCGTGCCGACACGTGCTCGCGCCGATCCTTCCGTCCGTTCAGGAGGAGGCCGAGCGGATGTATGCCGTCTATCTGTCCGACACGAACACGCCGGCGGCGGTGCGCCATGCGCCGAAGGCGACGGTGCTGCGTCTGCTCGCGAACCGTGCGATTGACCGCTACGAGACGATTCCGACGAACGCCGTCGCGCGCTGGCGGTTCGCCGCGCCCGGCGACGCCGTGCGCTTCCGCTTCACGAACACGTTCGAGATGCGCCAGGACGTCTGCGGCGTCCTTCGTTCCGGCGCGGCGGAGAGCGTCGTCAGCAACACCACGCAGGCGGTCGTTCTCTTCCCGTTTCGGGGCGAGTCGGCGGAGCTGTCCTTCGAGAACCGGGGCGCGAGCGCGCTCATGTTCCGTCCGCGCCGCGACATCCAGGTTCTCAAGACGGCGGATGCGTTCGCCTGGAACCTGCTGCGGGCCTATGTCGCGCTTGTCGCCGTCCTGGCGCTCGTCGTCTCGCTGGGCCTGTTGCTCAGCGCCTGCCTGAGCCGGCCGGTCGCGCTCTTCGTCGCGTTCGTGGCGCTCGTGGTCGGCGAGATGAGTCCCAGCGTGGTCGAACAGTATCCGGACGAGCTGGAGACGAATTTCGCCGATCGCATCGGGCTTGTCATCGCGCGCGGCGCGGCGGCGGTCACGCGCCCCGTCTCGGCCGCGTCGCCGCTGGAGGCGTTGGCGAAGGACGAGTGCGTCGAGCCGACGGCCGTCGCGGGGCTCCTGTGCGCGAACATGGTTCTCTCGCCGCTTCTTCTCGCGCTCCTGGGCGCCGTGCTCCTGCCGCGCAAGCAGGATGACCTGGTCTAGTCGGCGGAGGACGTGGTCATGGCAAAGGGCATTCCAGAGGCAACGGTTGAGGAGGTCAAGGCACGGATCGACCTGGCGGATCTCATCGCCTCCTACGGCGTCGACGTCCGGGTCGCGGGTTCGGCCAAGAAGGCGTGCTGTCCCTTTCACCACGAGAAGACGCCGAGCTTCCACATCAACGAGGCGAGGGGCTACTACCACTGCTTCGGCTGTGGCGAGAGCGGCGACGCGATCAAGTTCGTCGAGAAGATGGACGGCCTCACGTTCGTCGAGGCCGTGAAGAAGCTCGCCGCCCAGTGCGGCGTCACGGTCGAGGAGACGGTCGATCCGGCGGCCGGGCGGCGCAAGCGGCTCTACGCGCTTCTCGCCGAGCTGACGGCATTCTATCAGCGGTGCCTCCAGCAGACGAAGGAAGCCGAGGCGGCGCGCGCCTACCTGACGGAACGCGACCTCGGCCCGGCGATTCAGGAAGCCTATCAGATTGGCTATGCCCCCAACGGCGTCGCGAACATCCTGCGCTGGGCGGAGAAGTACAAGTACACGTCGGAAGAACTGGAGACGGCGGGCGTCATCCTGCGCGGGAGTCGTCCCGGCGACCTCGGCTACCACCGCTTCGGCGGCCGGCTCATGTTCGCCATCCGCGACAAGCAGGGGCGCGTCGTCGGCTATTCGGGGCGACAGCTCGTCGCGAACAAGAACACGGGCAAGTACGTGAACTCGCCCGAGACACCCGTCTTCAGCAAGAAACGCATCCTCTACGGCTTCGACAAGGCGATGCGCGCGATCGCGCAAGACCGCAAGACCCACGAGGTCATCGTCTGCGAAGGGCAGATCGACTGCATCCGCCTGCAGACGAGCGGCTTTCCGAATGCCGTCGCCGGGCAGGGGACGGCGTTCACCGAAGACCATGTCGCCCTGCTTCGGAAGGTCGCCGACCTTGTCACGCTCGTCTACGACGACGACGCGGCCGGGCATGCGGCGACGATCAAGTCCGCGCGCCTCTGCCTGGCGGCGGGCCTGCCCGTGCGCGTCGTCTCCCTGCCGGGCGGCGACGACCCCGACTCCTTCCTGCGCGCGCATCCGGCGGCGGACTTTCGCCAGATGCTGGAGACCGCCGAGTCGATCATGTCCTTTCAGGTGCACGTCGAGCGCGCGAAGGAGCGCGACCCCGGCTCGGTCGATGCCGTCGCGCGCATCACGCGCGAAGTCCTGACGACGGTCGCGGCATGTCCGAACGAAGTCCTGAAGGCCGCGATGACGGGCGAGGCCGCAAAGCTCCTCGGCCTGCCGACGGCCGCGCTCGTCGAAGAGCTGGGCAAGGTCAAGGCGACCGAACCGAAGCGTCCGCGTCGTCCGTCGCCCGAACCCGTTGTCGCGGATGCGGACGACGGCGCGGCGGACGAACCGACGGAAGACGAGGCAGAGACCGCCGTGCGCGCGTTCGCCGACGAGCCCCTGCCGGGCGAGGATGCGGCGGCGGCCCTTCCGCCACCGCCGGAGGAGCGGGCGCTCTGCGCGTTCCTGCTCGCGAACGAGTACGAGAAGGCGCTGGACGGCGCGCTCGGCGAATTCCTGCCGGCTTCGGTCTTTGCGCACGCCTTCACGGCGCGCTTTGTCGAGACGTGGCGACAGGAGTGCGCGAAGGGCGAGGATCTCTTTGCGGCGTTTGCGGACGGGCTTCCGCCGCACGAGCGCGCCTGGTTCGACGCGATCCTGCTGGACGCCGGCAAGTCCCAGGCGAGTGCGCTTGCGGCGACGGACATTTTGCAGGAGTTCGTGCGGACGCTGTGGGCCGAGGCCCTGCGGCGACGGCGCGGCGGACTGCCGGCCGTCGGCGATGCGGCGGCGGAAGCCGAGCGTCTGCGGCTCTCGATGGACGTGAAACGCCTGGCGACCGTCCGATGGCACACGGTCAAGGATCTCGTGCGGGGCTATCGGGAAAGCCTGTTGTCGGCAGGGCAGGGCATTGACGGCTGACGGGAAATTTGCTATATTTTCTCTCCACATGAAAAGATTTTGGCTGGTATTGGCGGTTCTGCTCAGCGTGACGGCGGCGTGGGCGTTTTCCGAGATTCCGCGCGAGAGCGCAAAGGCCTTGGGCGTCACGCGCGGGCGGAAGTTCTCCGAGGGGCTCGTCTTCGTCAACGGCAAGTTCATTCCGCCGCCGTACTGCGTCGAGCGCTGGGGCACGGGCATCCGCATCAACAAGGTGCCCGTGACGGGGCAGGTCATTGACTGGACGGACTTTCTGAAGACACAGCCGGGCTATCGGACGGTCACGCCGGCGCCGGTCGTCGCGCCGGTGGTCGAGGCCACGCCCGCGCCAGCCGTGGAGACGGCGGCGCCGGAAGACGACTACAGCGACGCCTTGCTGGACGACTTGTTCGATGATCTGCCGCCCGCCAAGCCAAAGGCGGCGAAGCCGAAGAAGACGGCGGCCGCCGCTCCCGCGCCCGTGTCGCCGCCCGTGTCCATCGTCTTGGACGGCGCGTTCGTCAAGAACGAGGCGACAATGGTCCTTGTCAAGCGACTGAATGCCGTGCGCCTGGAGATTGACCGGGCGCTCCGCAGCGGCGGCTTCATCTGCTTTGGCGACGGCTACGCGCGCATTGCCGGCGATGCGCGCGCGGCGGCGAAGCTCTTGGAGGCCCTGCCGGAAATCCAGATGAAGGCCGAGACGGTCGAGGCGTTCCGCGCCGCCGTGCGGGCCGCGAACCTGGTCTACCTCCACGAACTCGTGTCCGACGACCTTTTCCGCAACCGCATCGACTACCGCCGTCTGCTGGAGCATCGCCAGAAGCTTCAGAAGGAGGCTGAATGGAAGAAGATGATGGAAGCGCCCAAGCCCCTGTTCTAACGGTTTCCAGTCAAAAGGTCTTTTCTATCAGATGAACACGCTCGCAAAGAAACTCAATGCGACGCTTGGTTCGGCAGTCGGTTTCCTGTCCGCCGAAGGCAAGCGCATGTACTTCCCCTACGGGGGCATTCTCGGCCAGGGCGGCGAGGCGAAGGGCTGTGCGATCAACGCGACGATCGGCATGGCCTTCGAGGAGGACGGCACGCCGCTCGTGATGGACTGCTTCGCGAAGAACGCGCCGCTCGGCCGCAAGGCGTTTCTCTACGCCGGCAGCTTCGGGCTTCCGGCCCTCCGCGAGCAGTGGCGCGCGATGGAGCTGAAGAAGAACCCGTCGCTGAAGGGCGTGCGCACCTCGAATCCCGTCGTCACGAACGCGCTGACCCACGGACTGCGCCTCGCGGCGGAGCTGTTTGCCGACTCGAAGGACGAGCTTGTCACGCCCGACCTCTTCTGGGACAACTACGAGCTGATCTTCAAGGACGCCGTCGGCTGCAAGGTGCGCCACTTCAACACGTTCAAGAAGGGCGCGTTTGACGCGGCCGCGCTGAAGGAGGCGCTGCTCGCGCCCGGCGCGAAGAAGATCCTGATCCTCAACTTCCCGAACAATCCGACGGGCTACACGGCGACGTTCGCGGACGCGAAGAAGATCGTCGCCGCCGTCAAGGCCGCCGCGCGCGCCGGCAAGACGGTCGTCGTCGTCCTGGACGACGCCTACTTCGGGCTCGTCTACGAGCCGGGCGTCCACGGCGAGTCGCTGTTTGCGGACTTCGCGACGCTTCATCCGAACGTCCTCGCGGTCAAGCTCGACGGCACGACGAAGGAAGACTACGTGTGGGGGCTTCGCGTCGGCTTCGTCACGTTCGCGTTCAAGGGCGCGACGGACGAGCAGCTCAAGGCCCTCGAGGCCAAGGCGGCGGGCAACGTCCGCTCGGCGATTTCGAACGTCTCCTCGGTTGGCCAGCACCTCGCGATCGCCGCGTATGCGGACAAGGGGTACGACGCGCAGAAGAAGCAGAAGTACGATGTCCTGCGCGCGCGCTACGACGAGATTCGCCGCATCCTCAAGGCGCATCCGGAGTATGACGCGCTCTTCGAGGTCATGCCGTTCAACTCCGGCTACTTCATGTGCGTGAAGCCGCGCGGTGTCGAGGCCGAGGCGGTGCGCCGTCACCTGATCGCGAACTACTCGACGGGAACGATTGTCCTGTCGGGCCTCATCCGTCTCGCGTTCTCGACGATTCCGAAGGCGAAGCTCGCGCAGCTGTTCGCGAACGTCGCGGCGGCGATTGCCGACTTGAAGGGCTGAGGCGTTGCGCATCGAGGCCTACGCGAAGGTCAACCTCACGCTGGAGGTCTACGGTCGGCGGCCAGACGGCTTCCATGCGCTCCGCTCGCTCGTCGCGCCCCTTTCGCTCGCCGACACGCTGGAGATCGAGGCGACGGAAGACGGCCGTCTCGTTGCGGACACGGGCTATGGCGAGCAGGATCTGATCGTGCGCGCGGCGCGCGCGTTGCGTGCGGCCTACGCGCCGTCGCGTCCGACCCTCGGCGCACGTGTCCATGTCGTCAAGCGTCTCCCGGCGGGCGGGGGGCTGGGCGGCGGGAGCGCCGACGCGGCGGCGGCCCTGCGCGCGCTGAACGACCTTTGGGGGCTGGGCCGGTCGGTCGAGGAACTGGCCGCGTTGGGCGCGTCGGTCGGTAGCGACGTCCCTGCGCTTGTCCTCGCCCAGGCGTTCCGCGCGCCCGTCTGGATGGAAGGGCGCGGCGAGCGCGTCCGCGTGGCGGAGGCGGCGTCGCGTCCGCCGTTTCCGTTCCTCGTCCTGGCGCATCCCGGCGTCGCGTCCGCGACGGCCGAAGTCTATGCGCGGTGCACGCCGCGCACGACGCCCGCGCCGGAGGCCGTCAACGACCTGCAGGCCGCCGCCTGTACGCTCCACCCGGAAATCGCGTTTGCGCTCGCGGCGCTGGTCGCCGCCGGTGCGCAGGACGTGCGGATGAGCGGCGCGGGTTCATCCGTCTTCGGCTTCGCCGAGGAGGAGCCGTCGGCGCAGGCCTTGGCGGCGCGGATGCGCGCGCTGGGCTGCACGGCGTGGGTCACGACGATTCTTTAGCTTTTTTTTTCACCTCAAACCAAAGTCAAAGGAGACAAGATGAAACGAGTTCTGGTTTTCGTGGGAATCGCCGTGGCGGCGTTCTCGTCGTTCGCCCTTTCGGACTGGCGGCGCGGGACGCGCGAGCCGCTGTGGCCGGAGGGCAAGATGCCGAATGCGCAGGCGCATCAGATCGCCGCGATGACGGACGAGGACAAGGACGCGGACTTTCTCGCGTCGCCGATGCGGCAGATGCCGTATCTGGAGTGGTTCGAGAAGCCGGCGAAGCCGAATGGCGCGTGCATGGTGCTCATTTCGGGCGGCAGCTATGAGGTCTGCTGTGACGTGTGGCTCATCAAGCTCTGGAAGGAGACGTTCACGAAGCTCGGCTACCAGACGGTGAACCTCGTCTACCGGACGCCGCGTCCGAAAGGGCTGCCGGTCTACCAGAGCGCGTGGGAGGACGGCCAGCGCGCCGTTCGCCTCGTCCGTTCGCAGGCGGCGGCGCGCGGCTACAATCCGGAGAAGATCGGCGTCATCGGCATGTCGGCGGGCGGCCATCTCGTCACGATGCTCGCGACGAGCGCGCTCACGCCCGCCTACGCGAAGGTCGATGCGCTCGACGACCTGCCGTGCCACGTCAACGTCGCGATCGCGAACGCGCCCGCCTACAACACGCGGGGCGCGGCGAACGGCGACGCGCGGCCTCAGGACGGCACGACGGTCGTGCCGACGATCAACCCCTGCTTCAAGTTCGACGCGAAGACGTGTCCGATCACCTTCCAGCACGGCGGCAACGACCCCTACACGCCGAACGGCTCGACGCTCTGCTACCGCGAGCTCCGCAAGCGGAAGATTCCGACGGAACTTCACCTCTACGCCGACAAGGGGCACGGCACGTTCGGCCTCGACCGTGTGCTGGAGTTCCTGAACCAGATCCAGTTCGCCTCGACGCTTGCGCCCGAAGTCGCGCTCATGAGCCGCTATGCGAGCGACGCGGCGCGCGGCGCCTACGAGAAGGAGCTCGTCTGGCCGGCGGGGAAGATGCCGGACGTGCGGACGAACCAGTGCACGCCGTATCTGGAGTGGCATCTGCCGAAGGAACTCAAGACGAAGGCGATCCAGATCGTCTATTCGGGCGGCGGCTACGGGGGCAACGACCCGGACGGGTTCGAGGTCGCGCCGATGCGCCGCTATTTGAACGAGAAGGGCATGGCGGTCGTCACGATGAAGTACCGTACGCCGCGTCCGGCGGGCTTGCCGAAGCACGTCACGGCCTGGGAAGACCTCCAGCGCGCGATTCGCATTGTCCGCGCAAAGGCGCCGTCGAAGGGGCTTGACCCAGATCGCATCGGCATCATGGGCTCGTCGGCGGGCGGCCATCTGACGCTCATGGGCGCGACGAGCTCGCGCATGCGGGCCTATGCGCCGATTGACGCGCTTGATGCCGTTTCCTGCAAGGTGCAGTGGGCGATCGCGATCTATCCGGCGTATGCGCTGACGGACGGCGCGGAGCGGGAGAACGTGCGTGGTGGCAACGAAGACGATGCCGTGCTCGTGCCGGAGTTCCTCTTTGACATGGACACGCCGCCGATTCTCTTCATCCATGGCGATTCCGATGGCTGGGCGGCGATGAACTCAGTCAAGGCGTGGGAGCAGCTGCGGCGCATGAACGTGCAGGGCGAACTGCACACGCTGGCGAACCGCTATCATTGCTTCCAGCGTCAGGCGTCGCCAGGGACGGGCAGCTACACGTGGATGGATCGCGCGTGGGACTTCCTCTCGCGCAAGGGCTTCAACCGCTAACGCGCGCGGACGACAGCCTGTTGATGCGGCCTCCTTCGGAATTTCCGAGGGAGGTTTTTTTTTTCCCCTTCGAGAAAGGTGGATACGGGCAGGAAACCCTGCGCCCCGAAATCGGCGCGAACAAGGAAACGCGGCATCCCCCAATCGGCAAGTGAGGGAAAATTGATAAACAGGCAAAAAAAAAATCCCTCGCGGCTGTGAGTAGCCGAAAGAGGGTTTTTGCGTTCTTGACGAATTGGTGGAGAAGAAGAGATTCGAACTCTCGACCCCCACGTTGCGAACGTGATGCTCTACCAACTGAGCTACTTCCCCATTCGTGAGAACGGTGCATATTATACCATAATGGACTTCACGTCCGCAAGGGGGTATTTTAAGATTTTTTCTTTGCGGCGAAATTTGCCTAAAATCAGCATTTTAGGCGCGATAACCGCGATTCACGGGCTGTCTTTCTCGTAATCATGCAAGCGAGACGCCTTGCACGGGAGAGTGAGGTGGTGGTGTGGCCTGGCTTTCTTCTTCGTCGATCCCCATCGCCTTCCTCCCTTTTTTGCTGACCCACTCGAGATTCCCATTTGCGATTTGCGGGCTGGCAAGATGTCCGCTTGACAGGCTGGTTTGTCAGCCTGTATAATATTCACTTAAAACGATGGAGAGAGGAAAATAATGAAGAGAGGTCTCGTTTGCGTGGCGGCTCTTGCCGCCGTCGGTCTCGCCTGGGCGGACATTCCGCCACCGTGGACGCCTGTGCGGGCGTTGGACGGAAAGGTCTCCGTCTGGGGGCGCGATTACATGTTCGCCTCGAATGCCTTGCCGGTTGCGATCAACGCGGTCGGAATGGATTTGCTCGCCGCGCCGATGCGCCTTGTCTGCACGGACGCGAAGGGCACGAATATCGTCTGGACGAAGGGCGGCAGTTGGGTTCAGGAGCAGGATGACGAGTCCGCGACCGTCTGCGCCTGGCAGGGTTCGTCGGTCGTCGCGGCGGACGTGACGGCGCGGATCGAATACGACGGCCTGGCCGAGATCAGCCTGGCGCTCGTGCCGGGGCGGAGGTTTCCCGACGTCTACACGATCGGCAAGGCCTGGCTGGAGATTCCGCTCGCATCCGACTGCGCGACGCTCTACCACTTCTCGCCCGCGTCCTGGAGCACGCTCGACAACGTGGGCGCGGTGGAGGGGCCGATGGCGTTTCCGTTCCGTTGCGCGTTTTGGCTGGGGAACGAGACGGGCGGCCTGTGCTGGTTCAGCGAAAGCAGCGAGGGCTTCCAGAACGCCGATCCGGAGCGGACGATTGAAGTGATTCCGCAGGGGAAGACGACGCTCCTGCGCATCCGCCTGGCGGACAAGAACCTGACGTTGCCGGCGACGTGGCGGTTCGGGCTTCAGGCGACGCCCGTGAAGCCATGGCCGAAGGCGCGCGCCGTCGACCACAAGGTTCACGCCCCGCAGATGGGCGCGGGCATCACGATCAAGGCGCCGACCGAGTGGTGGACGTGCCAGCGCGCGTTCCCCGACGGAAAGGTCGCCGAGGCGCTCGACCGCGCGAAAGCACAGGGCGCGACGACGATCGTCTTCCACGAGGACTGGATTCCCGTGCAGAACTGCCCCACGCCTCGGCCGGACTTCAAGGCCATCGTCGATCAGTGCCATGCGCGGGGGATGAAGGTGTTCATCTACCAGGGCTATGAGCTCTCGCCGCTCGACCCCGCCTGGGGCCGCCACCACAAGGACTGGCTGGCGGTGAACGAGAAGGGCCATTTCACGGGCGTCTGGTACCGCGAGCCGGGCCAGCGCGACTACCGCGTCTGCTACCAGAACGCCTTTGCGGACGAATGGCTGGCGCGCGTGAAGAAGGCCTATGACGAGCTTGAGCTTGACGGCCTTTATTTCGATGGCACGGTCATGCCCCGCGCCTGCGCGAACGAGC
>CAYQUI010000061.1:0-10601 GCA_964420685.1 uncultured Lentisphaeraceae bacterium
CCCCCCCCACCCCCCCCCCCAACCCCACACCAGCTCTACATCCCGTCTTTCCCTTGCGCTTTGGGCTGTGTCGAAATCCGGCCCCCCCCCCCCCCCCCCCCCTGAAAAGCGACGGCCTCGGATGGACTCCGAGGCCGCGGCTTGGAATGCTGACGCCGACCCTTAGGCCTTCGTCACCTTGCCGGACTTCAGGCAGCGCGCGCAGATGCACACGCGCTTCGTGTTGCCCTTTCCGTCCGTCGTGCGAACCGTGTGAAGGTTCGGCAGGAAGCGGCGCTTCGTGATGCCGGTCGTGTGGAGACCGATGCCGCCCTTGTACTTCGGCGAGCCCTTGCGGACGACGACGTTGCCGGTCGAGGGGCCCTTGCCGCAGATTTCACAAACTCTGGACATCTTCGTGTTCCTTTCGTTTGACGTGATTTAGTTGCCGGGCTGCCACTCGACGTTCGCGAAGGCGTTGTCGAACGCGGCGGACAGGCCACCGAGGTTCTCGCTGCCCGCGCTCGTCGACGAGACGGGAGCCTTCTCCTCGCCCGCCGCTTCCGCTTCGAGCGCCTTGATCTCGTCGTCCGTCATGCCCATCGCGCGAATCGACAGACCGATGCGACGCTCGCCGCGATCGACCTTGACCACGCGCGCCTCGACCTCCTGGCCGACCTCAAGCGCGTCCTTGACCTTCTCGATGCGCTGGTCGGAGATCTGGGAGATGTGGACGAGGCCGTCCACGCCGTCCTCGAGCTCGACGAACGCGCCGAACGAGGCGATCTTCGAGACCTTGCCCTTGACGACCGAGCCGACCGGGAAGCGCTGCGCGATCTCGTCCCACGGATCCTGCATCGCCGCCTTGAGGCTGAGCGAAATGCGCTGCTCCTTGGCATTGACGTCGAGAACGATCGCCTCGACCTCCTGGCCCTTCTGCAGGCACTCCGACGGGTGGTTGATCTTGCGCGTCCAGCTCATGTCGCTGACGTGGATCATGCCGTCGATGCCCTCCTCGAGCTCGACGAACGCGCCGTAGGCCGTGAAGTTGCGAACCTTGCCCTTGACCTTCGAGCCAACCGGGAAGCGCTCCTGAACCGTGTCCCACGGATTCGCCTGCGTCTGGCGGATGCCGAGCGCGATCTTCTGGTTCTCGACGTCGACCGAGAGGACGACGACCTGAACCTCGTCGCCGACCGAGAGCATGTCGGACGCGCGCGCGACGCGCTTCGTCCAGCTGAACTCGGAGATGTGGACGAGGCCCTCGATGCCGGGGGCGATCTCGACGAACGCGCCGTACGCGGCGAGGTTGACGACCTTGCCCGCGACGCGCGAGCCGACCGGGAACTGCTCCAGGATCGAATCCCACGGATTGGGCGTCGTCTGCTTGAGGCCCAGCGAAATGCGCTCGCGGTCGCGATCCACGTCGAGGACCATGACGTCGAGCTCCTGGCCGACCTTGAGGATCTCGCTCGGATGCTTGACGCGACCCCAGCTCATGTCGGTGATGTGGAGGAGGCCGTCGATGCCGTCGAGGTCGATGAACGCGCCGAAGTCGGTGATGTTCTTCACGCGGCCCTTGCGGACCTCGCCCTTCTGGAGGCTCGCGAGCAGCTCCGCCTTCTTCTCGGCGAGCGTGCCCTCGATGAGCTCGCGGCGCGAGACGATGAGGTTGCGGCGCTCGTTGGAAATCTTGATGACCTTGAAGTCGAACGTCTGGCCGACGTACGGCTCGAGCTCGCGCACGGGCGAGACATCGACCTGCGAGCCGGGAAGGAACGCCTCGACGTCGTCGATCTGGACGAGGAGACCGCCGCGGACGGCCGACTTGATGGTGCCCGTCACGACGCAGCCCTCGACATAGCGCTCGAGGATCTTCTCCCAGCGGATCTTGTCGTCCGCACGACGCTTCGAAATCTCAACCATGCCGGTCTTGTCGTCTTCGAGCTTGACGAGCATGACCGTCACCTTGTCGCCGACCTTGACGTCGGCGCCCTCGCCGAACTCGTTCAGGCCGACCGTGCCGACCGACTTGTAGCCGATGTCGACGAACACGTCATCACCCTTGACTGCGCTGACGGTGCCCTCGATGAGGCTCCCGCCCTTGAACTTCGACTCCTGCCCGGCCTGGGTCAGGACGTCGGCCATCGCCGCGGACTTCGCCGCAGGAGGCGTAGGCTTTCTAATCGCCATTTGACTCTTTTCTTTTGTTTGTCTGTACGCGCGGTTTTCTGCCGCGTCCGCCCCGTCTTTGGGCACGGAAGTTTATAGTATACCAAATTCGCGCGGCCGCTCGCAACCCAGCGAACCGGGCGCGCGGCCGCGCGACGACCTGCCCCTCCCCTTTACAGGCTCTTGTGGCAGGTGCGGCTGATGACGTCGAGCTGCTGCTCGCGCGTGAGGTCGATGAACTTCACCGCATAGCCGGAGACGCGGATCGTGAAGTTCGCGTACTCCGGCTTCTCCGGATGCTCCATCGCGTCGATGAGCTTCTCCGTGCCGAAAACGTTCACGTTCAGGTGGTGCGCCCCCTGCGAGAAGTAGCCGTCCATCACCGTGGCGAGCGTCTTCGCGCGCGTCTCGTCGTCGTTTCCGAGCGCCGAGGGATGGATCGTCTGCGTGTTGGAGATGCCGTCGAGCGCGTAGTCGTACGGAAGCTTCGCGACCGAGTTGAGCGAGGCGAGAAGCCCGTTCTGCTCCGCGCCGTAGGACGGGTTCGCCCCCGGCGAAAGCGGCTCGCCCGCCTTGCGGCCATCCGGCATCGCGCCCGTCGCCTTGCCGTAGACGACGTTCGACGTGATCGTGAGGATCGACGTCGTCGGCTTCGCGCGGCGGTAGGTGTGGTGGCTCTTGATCTTGCACATGAACGCCTTGAGCAGCGCCTTCGCGATCTCGTCCGCGCGCGGATCGTCGTTGCCGTAGCGCGGGAAGTCGCCCTCGACCTTGTAGTCGACCGCGAGGCCCGTCTCGTCGCGCACGACGTGCACCTTCGCGTACTTGATCGCCGAGAGCGAGTCGACGGCGTGCGAGAAGCCGGCGATGCCCGTCGCGAACGTCCGCTCGAGATCCGTGTCGATGAGCGCCATCTGCGCGGCCTCGTAGTAGTAGCGGTCGTGCATGAAGTGGATGAGGTTCAGCGTATGGACGTAGAGTCCCGCCAGCCAGTCCATCATCTCAAGGTAGGCCTTGAGCACCTTCTCGTAGTCGAGCGTCTCGTCCGTGATCGGCCGCAGCTCCGGCCCGACCTGCGCATGCGTCTTCTCGTCCACGCCGCCGTTGATGGCGTAGAGGAGGCACTTGGCGAGGTTCGCGCGCGCGCCGAAGAACTGGATCTCCTTGCCCGTGTGCGTCGCCGAGACGCAGCAGCAGATCGCGTAGTCGTCGCTCCAGACGCGGCGCATGACCTCGTCGTTCTCGTACTGCACGCTCGACGTCGCGATCGAGACCTTCGCGGCGTAGCGCTTGAAGGCGTCGGGAAGGCGCGGCGAGTAGAGGACCGTGAGGTTCGGCTCGGGGCTGGGCCCCATCGTCTCCAGCGTGTGCAGGATGCGGTAGTCGTTCTTCGTGACCATGCTCCGCCCGTCGCCGCACATGCCCGCGACGTTGATCGTCGCCCACACGGGATCGCCGGAGAAGAGCTGGTTGTACTCGGGGATGCGCGCGAACTTGACCATGCGGAACTTGAGGACGAGATGGTCGATCAGCTCCTGCGCGTCCGTCTCGGTGAGGATGCCGCGCTTCAGGTCGCGCTCGATGTAGATGTCGAGGAACGTCGAGATGCGGCCGATGGACATCGCCGCGCCGTTCTGCGTCTTGATCGCCGCGAGATAGCCGAAGTACGTCCACTGCACGGCCTCGCGCGCGTTCGTCGCGGGCTTCGAGATGTCGTAGCCGTAGCTCGCCGCCATGACCTTCATCGCCTTGAGCGCGCGGATCTGCTCGGCCACCTCCTCGCGACCGCGCACGACCTCTTCGGGCGACGCGCCGTAGCCGACGAGCGGCAGGTCATGCTCCTTGCCCTCGATCAGCCGGTCGATGCCGTAGAGCGCGACGCGGCGGTAGTCGCCGACGATGCGCCCGCGCCCGTAGGTGTCGGGAAGGCCCGTGATGATCTTGTTCTTGCGCGCGCGGCGCATCTCCGGCGTGTAGGCGTCGTAGACGCCCTGGTTGTGCGTCTTGTGGTACTCGGTGAAGATGCGGTGCAGCTCGGGGTTCGGCTTGTAGCCGTAGGTCGTCAGGGCCTCCTCGGCCATCTTGATGCCGCCATAGGGCATGAACGCGCGCTTGAGCGGCTTGTCCGTCTGAAGGCCCACGACCTTCTCGAGGTCCTTGTCGAGGTAGCCCGGCGCGTGCGAGGTGATGGACGCGACGACGTCGGTGTCCATGTCAAGGACGCCGCCTTTCGCGCGCTCCTCTTTCTGCAGGGCCTGAAGCTTGTCCCAAAGCGCCGCCGTCGCCGGCGTCGCGTCCGCGAGGAACGACGCATCGCCCTCGTACGGCGTGTAGTTCAGGCGAATGAACTCGGCCGGATCGATCTCCTCCTGCCATTCGCCGCCAATGAAACCTTCCCATGCGGGAGTATCTGTGCTTTTCATAAGGGCGCGTATTATACCACAATCCGCGCGGCGTGTGTTAGCCATGGGAAACTTCTTCCGCCGGCCGCGTCTGGCCGGCGCCCAGACGGCTCGCAAGCGGCGCGACGACGAGGCACGCGACCATGCCGAAGAAGCCGTAGAGAAGAACGTGCGGCTTGTGCGCGAACGGCACGAGGTCGGAACCGGTCGAATACGCCATGAACGGCAGATCCGTCGCCTCCGAGACGCGCTTGTAGTGCTGGAACGTGCGATTGAAATTCGTGCAGAAGACGGGCGGCGCGACGGACGAGAGCCAGTCGACGCCGATGTCCGCCGCCGCCTTCGCCAACGCGACGGAGACGTCCGTCGAGGTGTCTCCGACGTGCGCAATGAGCTTGCACCGCCCCTTCGCCACCCTGGCCGCGCGCCGCGTCAAGATGCGGGCGGCCGCCGCGCGCCGCCAGACGTCAGCGGCCCAGGCGCGTCTGCGCCGCCGCAATCGCCTTCTTGTAGATGCGCTCAAGCTCGGCCAGGCACTTGCCTGTCCCGCGCCAGAACGGCACGGGGCCAAGCCGCTTGAGGATGGGCGTCTCAACCTTCATCGTAAAGTTCCTCGGAAAGGATGCCACGCAACTCCAGCAGCGTCAATGGGCGGCGCGCGATCTCCTCGCCCAGGAGGAGAAGGACGGCCGCCGTGTGCTTGCACGGGTTCGCGTAATCGGGGCAGCTGCAGGCCGTCGTCATGTCGTAGCGTCCCGGGCCCAGCTTGCCGCCGGGGAAGAGGTCGTATCCCTCGCGGCGGAACGCCGCCTCGACGTCCTGCGGCAAGTCGTCCGCCAGAAGCCGCGCAATCCGCATCGGCTCGGCGCGGAGCGCGGCAACGAGACGCGCACGCGCCGCCGGTTCGGGCGTCCGAAAGTCCAGCGTGACGTCATACGGGTCGGGCCGCGTGCCCTGGACGCGCGCCGCGACATGCGGGCCGGCAATCGTCAGCGAGACGACCTGCCCCGACAGCGCGTAGTTCTTGCCGCGCCCAAGCCGCCCCTTGAGGCCCATCGCCTCCAGGCGATGCGTCCACTCGCCCGCCCACCAGCTGCGTCCCGCGCCCGTGCGCGACTCCTGCGCGCGGATGCCGGCGGCAAATCGCGGAACACGAACCGGATAGCGTTTCTTCCCGGACATCAGGCGCGCGGCGACGTCAGGCGCGCGTCCGCCAAGTCGCAGACGCGGTCGATCGCCGGATCGGTTGAAAGCTGGTGAAGGAAGTCGCGACGGAACGCGAGATGCCCCCGCGCGGCGCAGAGGCGACGCGCCGTCGCGTAGTGAAGCCCCGAAATCATCCAGCCGACCTGGATGAGGACAAAGTCCGAAAGCGACTGGATGTTCTGGTAGTCGACGGCCTCGCCCCGCTCGATGCTCGCGACGACGCGCGGATTCGGCGGCGCGGCGACCGCGAGATTCCAGAACGCGCGCGCGTCCTTCCGCCAGTCCGTGTGCATGACCTGGTCTTCGAGCACGCGGAAGATGTCGAGCTTGTCCGCGTCGCGCACGGTATGCGCGGCAACGGCCGTCAAGGGTTCCATCACGTCGGGAAGGTCGCGCCGGTTGTGCCAGAGCACCGCGTCCAGGACGGCCGGATCGTCCGTCCAGCCCTTCTCCCGGATGATTTCGTGCGAGAAGACGGCATGATCGACGGACTCGGAATCGCGAAACGTGTCATAGCGCCGGAGCTGCTCGTAGCGCCCCGTGTCGTGCAAGAGCGCCGCCGCGAGCGCGACCTCCCGTTCGCGCGGCGAAAAGCCCTCGCCGTCCGCGATCTCCGCCGCGTTCGCCACGACGAACGCCGTGTGCGTGCGCTTGAGCTGCATCATCGCCGGCAACTGCCCGTCCGCCGCGCGAAACGTGTCCACGTAGGCGTCGTAAAGCCGCGTCAATTCGTCAAGCATGAGTCCTCCCCGAAAGTTTCCGAAGGTCGAGAATCCGCTGGTTCGAGCTGCCCCGGAACGGCAGCGAAATGTCCTTGAGGGCCTCGACGAACGGCCCGTCGACGAGGACGTCGATCATCGACAGGAACTCGTCCGTAACCTCCGTCCGCCAGCGTCCGCTCTTCGCCGTGCCCTCCACCTTTCCCGCCTTCCCGCCTTTCAACTCCTCGTACACGCACCCCGTGTAGACCCACAGCGTCTTCGCCGCGCCGTAGCACGCGCGGAAACGCCGCAGGAACGGCACGAGCGCGCGCTGGTTCGCAGGTTCCATCGGCTCGCCGCCGAGAAGCGACAGCCCCGCGATCTGAGTCGGCGCAAGCGCGGCGAGGACCCCGTCCTCGACCGCGCGCGTGAACGGCAGCCCGTAGCCGAAGTCCTGCGCCTCCCTGTTGAAGCAGCCGGGACAGCGGTGCGTGCAGCCGGAGACGAAGAGCGACACGCGGACGCCCTCGCCGTTCGCGATGTCGCACGTGCGGACGGAGGCGTAGTTCATCGTCCTTCCTCCCCGTCACACGGCCGCGCGTCGTCCTCGCGCAGCACGGAAAGAATCGCCTCCGGCGTGATGGGCTGGCCCTTCGCGCGCAGGACGACGAGGCGCGTGATAAGCGCGGACTCGAAGTCCGACAGGCACACGCCGTCCTTGCGATCCTGGAGAATGCGCAACAGGTCGTTCGCCGTCAGGCTGTACTTGACTTCCTTGCGCGGCACGAAGAGGTCGGTGAAGCGCAGCGCCAGAACCGTCAGCGGCGCGAGCAGACGGGCCATCAGCTCGTAGGCGTCCGCCAGCCGAAGGATGCGCCGGAGCGGACGCGCCGCGCAGAGGAGCTTCGGCATGAACTCGGACGTGTAGAGCACCGTGAACGCCGCGAGGAAGCTCCAGACCGCGCTCGCCGTCACGTTGTCGCCGAAGAGCCGCGCCGACAGGGCCGCCGTCGCCGCCGAGTAGGTGACGTTCGCGAGGTTGTTGCCGATGAGGATCGTCGTCGTCGTGCGCCCCATGTCCTGCAGCGCGCGCTCGACCTTCTTCGCCCGACGCCCGCCCTCGTGCGCGAGGTGGAGGATGCGTTCGCGGCTCACGGAAAGGAAGCCCATCTCCGCGCCGGAGCAGAACGCCGACCACCCCAGCGCGAGAAGCGCGACAACGACAAGCAGGAACACCGTCATGCGTCATCCTCCTCCGTCCGCTCGACGGCCTCGTCCGTCTCCGCGAGAATCGCCGCGTCGTCATCGTCCGTCGCGCGCGACAGGACTTCGAGGCGCACGAGCGTGACGCGGCGGTGACGCCGCTTGAGGACGGTCGCGCGACAGCCGTCCGCCGCGATCTCCTGCCCGACGTGCGGGATGCGCCCGGCGTGGAACTGCACCCAGCCCGACAGCCGGTCGGCGTCCTCCGCCTCCAGTTCGACGTCAAGCGCGCGGTTGACCTCGTCAAGCGACGCGCGCGCGTCGATCTCCCAGACGTTCGCGCCCTTTCGCGTGACCTGCGGCTCCTCGTTCGCGGAACTGCCGAAGACGCCCGGCCCGACGATCAGCTCAAGAATGTCGTTCGGCGTGATGATGCCAGCCGTGCCGCCGTACTCGTCAAGGACGACCGCGAGCGGCTTGCGGCTCTTCGCGAACGTGACGAGCAGGTCGTCGAGCGTGACCGTCTCCGGCACGAACAGCGGCTCCTCGACCGCGCCCGTCTCGCGTGCGAGCACGCGCTCGATCGCGTCGGGCGTCTGCCGGTAAAGCGGCAGGTAGTGGTGCTTCGCCGTCCGGGCAAACGCCGCGCAGGCCGCCTCGCCGCGCGTGAGGTCAAAGCCCTCGATGTCCACGCGCGGCGTCATCTCGTCGTTCGCGGAAAGCTCCGACAGGCGCAAGACGCCCTCGATCATCTCGGAGTCCTTCGCCGACACCTCGCCATGCGCGACGGCAGACTCCAAGACGGACACGAGCTCCTCGTCGGAGAGGGCGCGGCGTTCGCGTTCAAGCGCGGGGGCAAAGGCGCGCGACGTGAAGCGCAAAACGACGTTGAACGGCATCATGACGGTGCGCCAGAAGCGGAGCAAGACGGCGTACGGCGGCGCCAGCGGCTCGGCGAACTTGAGCGCCAGGCGCTTGGGCGTGATCTCGCCGAAGACGAGAAGGAAGACGGTCATCGTCGGGACGGCCAGCCAGGAAAGCCCGGGGATCCACCGCGCGAAAAGCCGGTAGCCGATCGTCGCGATCGCGAAGTTGACGAACGTGTTGCCGACGAGCAAGGTCGAGAAAAGAATCGCCTTGTCGGCAAGCACGCCGGAAATGAGCGCGTCCGCCCGCGCGCTCCGCGCCTTGATGCGCGCGCGCTGCGCCCCCGTCAGCGAAAACAGAACCGTCTCGGCGCTCGAAAAGAACGCCGAGAGGGCGATGAGAGCCAAGAGCAGGAGAAACGTCATCATGCGTGAACGTCCACGACTTGGATTTTCCGCCAGCGTCCGCGCCGCCAACGAACGGCCGAACCGACGCTGATGACGACGACATAGGCGATCATCGTGCCCCACAGGGCCGGCATGGTGTTGTGAAGACGGCGCACGAGGAAGACGAGCGGCAACCACAGGACGAACGCATTGAGGAGCATCCATCCCATCACGAACTTCGTGTCGCCCACGCCCTTGAGCGCCCCCGAAAGGATGACGTCCGCCGCGTCAAAGAGCATCCACGCCGACATGAGGAGAAGAAGCGTCGTGCCCAGCGACTGGAACGCGGACGGGTCCGCCAGGTCGGGCGAGGCGTAGAGCGCGAGAATCGGACGGCGAAAGGCCAGCACGGCGAGACACGCGACCAGCGTGAAGCCAAGGCCGAGGAGAAGCGTCCGTCGCAGCGCGCGGACGGCCTCCGCGTCATCGCCGCGCCCACGCGCCTGCCCGACGAGCGTCTGCGCGCCCAGCGCGAAGCCCGTCATCGGCGCGAAGAGGAGGTAGTTCACCGTAAAGCAGGCGTTCGAGACGGCGAACGCCTCGCCGCCCACCTGCCCCGTCACGAAGACGAAGATCGTGAAGGACAGCATGTTGAGGACTTCGTAGCCGCCAGCCGGGACGCCGAAGCGCAGCAGCCGCCCGACGAGCGCGCGGACGGACGGACGCGCAAACACGCGGAAGGAGATGTCGCGGCGGAGAACGACGGCAAGCAGGAGACACTGCGCGGCCAACGCGACAACCGTCGCGACCGCGGCGCCGGCAATGCCCTGCGGCGCGAGCGCAAACGGAAGGCCGACACGCGAGAGGTCGAACCCGAAGATGAAGAGAGGATCCAGCGCGACATTGAGAAGATTGCCGGCAAGGTTCGCCCAGAAGACGATGCGCGTGCGCCCGCGCCCCGTCAGATAGGAAATCGCCGCCATCTGCAGATAGACGAAGACGGAGCCGGCCATCAAGATGTCGAAGTAGGTTCGCTCCATCGCCGCAAGCGACGACGAGCCGGCCGTCCGCATGAGGATCCAGTCGCCCAGCCCGCAGACGGGCAACATCGGCACTAGGGCAAGGACGGAGACCCAGATTCCCGCCGCAAGGCTCTGCCGACACCCCTTCGCGTCTCCCGCGCCGTGATACTGCGCGACGAAGACGCCCGAATAGCCGACGATCGCCTGGAAGAATGTCATGAACGCCCACGCGAGCGTCGTGGCCGGCAACACCGCCTCCAGCGCCGCAACCGAATGGCGCGCAAGGAACGCACGATCGACGGACTGCATGAGCGCCGTGTTGACCATCCCCAAGGCAAGCGGCCACACAAGTTTCAGAATGTCCAGATAGGGCCTCACGCCGTCACACCGCCCGCAGTCTGCTTCATCTCGTCCATGCCGCATATTATACCATACCATGTCCCACGCGGGCTGGCCTCCCTTCTTCACCTCGGCCCCAACACTCCACCTCATCCACGGAATTCGTGTCAATCCGTGGACAAGGAAGCCGCCGCGAAGCCGTTCTCAAGGAGGCCGCGAATGCCCGCGCGGAATCAGCCCCCTCGCCGCGAACGCCAGACCAAAAAAAGTTTCGCGAACAGCGCCCTGACAAGCCGCCGCCACGGCACGGACAACAGAATGCCC
>CAYQUI010000062.1:0-10412 GCA_964420685.1 uncultured Lentisphaeraceae bacterium
TGACGCTGAAATGGAACGGCTCGTCCTACACAACCACCTACGAGGTGACGGCGACGGCCGAAGCCACGCTGATCGGCGACGCGGGCGTGTCCATCGACAACGCGAAGGACGCAAACGGCGTCCGAGTCGCGGGTGAGGCGTCCGTGGAATTCAACATCGCCTGGCCCGATATGCGAGGCACGGCAATGCTGACCTGCAACGCCAAATCGCAATCTGCCGTTGCGGATGCGGACGGAATGTGGACATGGCAGACCAATGGCCTTGCGCGTGGATACTACAAGTTCACGCACACGGTGCAGGGACAGACCGAAACGGCGCTGTTTCGCTTGGCCTCCCCGCTTCTCTGGGTCCTCCTTGAGAAGTTCGACGAAAGGCTGTCCATCCCAGAAGCGTGGTATCGGGAGAATGTCAACGCGACAGTGCCGGAGGACGACGATGCCGTTTCCGCCACCTTGCTTTCCCCTGCCCCGAACGGCCATGCCTACTGGCAGAACTACGTCATGGGCTGGGATCCGTCCGACATGGATGCGCGTCTCTCCGCCGACATCGCGGTGGCGGACTTGGGCGCAGGCCGCCAGAAGGTCACGGTCACGGTCCTGGGCGCGAATCCGCCACAGCGGAAGTTCGGCGATCTCGTGCTGAAGTACCGTCTCCGCGCGTCCGAATCGCTCGATGGGACGTTCACGGATGTCGGCGACTCGCAGGAGGATGCGACGTTCGTGGAGGAGACGACGGCCGCACGACGCTTCTACCGTCCTGCCGCAGCCCTCGAACGGGAACAGAAGTAATCCACAGAAAGGGGACAGCAACTGTCCCGTGTCGCCGCGCCTCTCGCCCGTTTGGGCGGAGGCGCGGTGCGTGTCGCATGTGCACCTGTCGTCGCGCGCAGGTTTGGTGACTTGAACGCGGACGGGGAAAACTGCTATACTATGGGGAACTCGAATTTTTGGAGAGACGATGGGTCGACCACAGATCACGATTTGCATGGGCAGCAGTTGCTTTGCACGCGGAAACGAGAAGAACGTCGCGTTTTGCGAGGAGTTCCTCGCGGCGCGCGGGCTGCGCGATGACGTTGACGTCGAGCTGGGTGCGTCGCTCTGCACAGGGAACTGCGCGCAGGGACCCGTCGTCATCGCCAACGGCAAGACGTACACGAACGTTGACCGTGGGGTCATGAAGGACATTCTCGAAAACCTTTTCCCGGAGGGAGGGACGCGATGAAGGCTGGCTGGCGGTGGTACGGGGCGAAGGACGCGATCAGTCTTCGCGAAATCCGTCAGGCGGGCGTCACGGACGTTGTGGCGGCGCTTTACGGGCGGCGGCGCGGTCTCGTTTTTGGCCTTGAACGCGAATGGCAGGGATGAACGCGCCCGTCTACACGATCGAGAACGAGTGCCAGGACTGCTACAAATGCGTCCGGCACTGTCCCGTCAAGGCGATTCGCATCGTCAACGGCAAGGCGTCCGTCATCCCGGAGGCGTGCGTCGCGTGCGGCGCGTGCGTGAAGGTCTGCCCGGCGCACGCGAAGAAGATTCGCAGCGACTTGGCGCGGCTGAAAGAACTGCTTTCTTCCGGCGCGAAGCTCTATGCCTCGGTTGCGCCGAGTTTTGCGGGCTACTTCAAGGGCGTGACGATCGACCGTCTCGCCGCCGCGATCCAGAAGCTTGGCTTCGCGGGTGTGAGCGAGACGGCGCATGGCGCGGAGTCGGTGAGCGCGCACGTCTCGCGGCTTCTGGCCCAGACCCATTCGCCGCTCGTCATTTCGAGCGCGTGCCCGGCGGCGGTTGACATGGTTCGCAAGTACCTGCCCGCCTACGCGAAGTTCATTTCCCCCTTGCCGTCGCCTGTGCGTGCGCACGCGGGGCTTCTGAAGGAGGCCTACGGCGCGAACGCGAAGGTCGTCTTCTTCGGGCCATGCGCGGCGAAGAAGAACGAGGCCGACGCGCACCCGGATCGCCTCGCGCTCGCGTGCGTCTTCCCGGCGCTGGAGAAGCTGCTGGAGGAGAAGGGGATTTCGATCACGGACGAGACGGTGGAGCTCGCGCTTGGCCCGGCCGAGGAAGGGCGCTTCTATTCGGTCGAAGGCGGCATGAACGACACGCTGCGCGACGGCCAGGCGAACGTGCGCTACCTGTCGGTGTCGGGGCTGGAGAACCTGCGGCGCGTTCTCGGCGACCTGCCGGCCGAGCTGCGGACGGGCGCGGCGAAGCCGGGCGGGCGCACGATTTTCCTCGAAGTCCTTGCGTGTCCCGGCGGCTGCGTGAACGGGCCGGTCATGCCGGCGGACAGCGGGTCGCTTGCGACGCTCTTCGCGACGGACGCGGCGGCCCCGCTCCAGACGAGCGTCGGGCGCTGTTTCACGCACTGCGGCGTCGCGGCGTATCCGGCGGCGGCGATCCGCGAGGACGAGCCAGACGAGACGGCGATGGCGCAGGCCCTCGCGCGCGTCGGCAAGTACACGAAGGCCGACGAGCACAACTGCGGTTCGTGCGGATACGAGACGTGCCGCGCGTTTGCGCGCGCGCTCCTCGCCGGCAAGGCCGAGGAGGCGCAGTGCCACACCTTCCTCAAGAAGAACTTCCAGCGGACGTCGAACGCGCTGATCAAGTACATTCCGGCGGGCGTCGTGATCGTGGACGGCCGGGGGATGGTCATCGAGTGCAACCGCGTCTTCGCCGAGATGTGCGGAGAGGTCGAGGTCTTCGAGACGCTCGGCAACCTGGAGGGCATCGCGTGCGAGGCGCTGATGGGCGAGTTCGCCGACCTCTTCGCGGGCGCGCTGGAACACGGCAGCGAGATCGTCAAGTACCGCCAGCCGTGGAAGGAGCGGCTGGTGAACGTGAGCGTCTTTCCGATTGCCAAGGGCGAGTTTGCCGGCGCGGTCGTGCAGGACGTCACGCAGAACGAGGGTCGGCGCGAGGAAATCGCCGCGAAGGCGCGCGAGGTCATCGCGAAGAACGTCTACACGGTGCAGCAGGTCGCGCGGCTTTTCGGCGAGCACATCGCCGAGACGGAGATCATGCTCAACGAGATCGCGGGCGCCTACGAGTCCCACACCGAGGGACGGCGTCTGCGGGAGTCCGACAACGGCGACTACCTGAATGGATAGCGACCTTTTCATCGAGATGGAGGCGGCGCAGTACACGAAGACGGGTCAGGCCGCCTGCGGCGACGACGTGCGCTTCCTCACGGTCGAGAAGGAGAACCGCCACCTTTGCGCGCTTTCGGACGGGCTGGGCAGCGGCGTGAAGGCGAACGTCCTCGCGACGATGACGACGGCGATGGCCATCAAGTTCCTGGAGTCGAACATCCCGACGCTGGAGGCGGCGGAGATCATCATGGACTCGCTGCCCGTCTGCGAAGTGCGCAAGATCGGCTACGCGACGTTCTCGCTCGTCGATTTCCGCCTCGGCGGCCGCGCGAAGATCACCGAAATGGGGAATCCCGGCTACATTCACCTGCGCGGGACGGAGGAGGTCGCGCCGCTTTCCGACGAGCAGGTCGTCTCGGAGCACTGGCCCGACCGCGAGGTGCGCGAGTGCGAGGCCGACTTCCGTCCGGGCGACCGGCTCATCCTCTGCTCCGACGGCGTCACGCAGTCGGGGCTGGGCGTCAACCGGGAGATGAAGTTCGGCTGGCGACGTTCGGGCGTCCTCAAGCATGCGCGCGAGTTCGTCCACTTCGACCCCGGCATTTCGGCGAAGGATCTGGCCGCCTCGATCGCCGCCCGTGCGCGCCAGCTCACGCCCGGCGGCTGCAAGGACGACATCACGTGCGTGGTCATCTACCTGCGTCGGCCGCGCGTTCTCCGGATTCTCTCCGGCCCGCCGTTCTACAAGGAGCATGACGCCGAATATGCGCGGCGGGCGAAGCTGGGCTTCGACCACGTCATCATCTGCGGCGGCACGACGGCGAACATCGTCGAACGCGAACTGGGGCGGAAGGTCAAGGTCGATCTCGCGGACATGCGGCGCGCGGGGGGGCTGCCGCCCGTCGGGCGCATCGAGGGCGTCGGACTCGTGACGGAGGGCATCCTCACGCTGTCGCGTGTCGCGACGGCGCTGGAGGAGATGCGCTCGCCGCGCGACGAGCCGATGGCGGCGAAGGAGATTCTCGAACGCATGATGGCGCATGACCGCATTGAGTTCGTCGTCGGCACGAAGGTCAACGAGTCGCACCAGGACCCGAACATTCCGCAGGATCTCGAACTGCGCCGTTCGGTCGTCAAGCGCCTCACGGCGGCGCTCGAGCACAACTATCGCAAGCAAGTTCAGGTCAACTACTATTGAGGAGATACGGAAACATGATCAAAGTCGAAGTCTGCTGCGGAACGGCCTGCTACCTTTTGGGGGCGGCCAAGATGATGAACCTGGAGGAACAGCTGCCGCCCGACTGCCGGGGGCGGGTTGAGGTCGAGGCGAAGACGTGCCTTGACCTCTGCGAGCGCGACAACCTCGGCGGCGCGCCCTACGTGCGCTTCAACGGCTCCGAGGTCATGGGCCAGGCGACGCCGGAGAAGGTCGTCGCGCGCATTCGCGAACTTCTGGAGGGGGTTGCCTGACATGGTCAACGGTGCGACATTCCTGCGGCGTGAACTGATGATCCGGCTTGTCCGCGCGTTTGACGCGGGGACGCTTGCGGAGGAGATTGACCAGATCGCGATCAAGCTTCGCCCCAAGGGCGATGCCTCGTCCCGGTGCTGCATCTACCATGACCGCGCGGTCATCAAGTACCGTCTGATGGCGCTTCTGGGCGTGACGGTCGAGGAGGAGACGGACGAGACGAAGCCCCTGTCGGCCTATTGCGCGGAGACGGTCGCGGACGGCGGGGCGACCCGCGCGAGCCACGACGTTGATGCCCTGATCGCGACGTCGCCGCTGTCCGTCTGCGGGCCGGCGTGCAGCGGCTGTCCGGACGCGAAGGTCGTCTCGACGCCGAACTGCCGGGGCTGTTTCGCGCGGCCGTGCGTCTACAACTGTCCGAAGAAGGCGATCGAGGTCGTGAACGGGCGCAGCGTCATTGACCAGGCGAAGTGCATCAAGTGCGGCAAGTGCATCACGGCGTGTCCCTACCATGCGATCGTGAAGACGACTGTCCCCTGCGAGGAGGCGTGTCCCGTCGGGGCGATTCGCAAGAACGAGCACGGCGTCGCCGAGATTGACTTCCGGAAGTGCATCTTCTGCGGCAAGTGCTTCAACGCCTGCCCGTTCGGCGCGGTCATGGAGCGCTCGCAGCTCCTGGGCGTCCTGGCGGCCATGAAGCGCGGCGAGCGGCTGGTCGCGATGGTCGCGCCGGCGGCCGAGCACCAGTTCCCCGGCACGGTCGAGCAGCTTCTGACGGCCTGCTCGAAGGCGGGCTTCGCGGACGTGATCGAGGTCGCGCTGGGCGCCGAGAAGACGACGGAGCACGAGACGGCGGAGTTCGTCGAGCGCATGGAGAAAGACCCGAAGACGTTCATGACGACGTCGTGCTGTCCCGCCTACGTGAACCTCGTCGCGAAGCATCTCCCCGACCTCATCGACCACGTCTCGCTGACGCCCAGTCCGATGGTCTACGCGCGCGAGCTCGTCAAGGAGAAGGACCCTGGCGCGAAGACGGTCTTCATCGGGCCGTGCGTCGCCAAGCGCAGCGAGGCCCGCCGCAAGGCGGTGGACTACGTGCTCTCCTTCGAAGAGCTGGGCGCGATCCTCGCGGGCCGCAAGGTCGAAGTCCTCTCCTGCGACCCCTGGCCGGTCGTGCGCCCGGCCAACCCGACGGCGCGCAACTTCGCGCGCAGCTGCGGCGTCACCGAGGCGGTGCTGGCCGAGGCAACGGCGAAGATTCCCGGCTTCAAGCTGAACGCCAAGCAGATCAACGGCATTGACCGGAAGAGCTGCACGATGCTTCGGCTCTATGCGTCGGGCAAGCTGCCGGCGAACTTCCTGGAGGTCATGGCCTGCTCGGGCGGCTGCGTCAACGGGCCGTGTTCGTTGACCTAGGCGGCGGCGGACGGCCTCGTTGCGCCCGTCCGGCGGGCGGACGCGCCTTTTTTCAGAAGGCGTGAACCGCGTGCCGTCGGCGGGCGTTTAATGAGACGATGAAAGCACACACTCTTTCCGTCGCCGCGTTCCTGCCGCTTGCCGGCCTTGCGCACGCGGCAGCCGTCGAAACGAACAAGACGAACACGGTCGCCGACCTTGGAACGGTCACGGTCGAGGCGAGCGCGCTCTCGAAGTACCGTCCCGAAAAGGTCTCGGGCGGCACGTTCACGGGCGAAGCGCCCGAAACGCTGCCGTGCGTCGTCGAGACGCTCACGGAGGACTTCATCCGCGAGCGCAACCCGACGGACTTGAATGACCTCCTCCGTCAGGTGCCGGGCATTGAGACGGGCGGCACGTCGCTTCTCGTGCGCCAGCCAGGGCTCTTCTCCATTCGCGGCATGGGCGGCACGACGCCGGCGTTCGATGGCGTCATTCCCGTCGGGCAGGGCGCGGGGCTGTTCATGGATCCGGCGATGATGGAGCGCGTCGAGGTCGTGAAAGGCCCGATTGCCTCGCTCTCCGGCGGCGCGGGCGCGCAGCAGAACAGCAACGGCGCGGGCGGCTCGATCAACATGTACCTGAAGGGCGCGCACTTCCGCGCGAGCGAGGTCAACTTCTCCGAGCAGACGTCCGTCGGGCGCAACGTCTGGCGTCAGCGCGGCATGGTTGACGCAAACGAGGTCATTGCCGAGGACAAGTTTGCCGTCCGTCTTCCGGTTGCCTTCGACATCTATTCGCCGGCCTACATTTCCAGCGGCTCGCAGGAGGGCGCGCGGCCGCGCGAGCAGTACACGCTTGCGCCGTCCTTTGTCTTCCGTCCGACGGACGACGTCACGTTCGGGCTCAAGACGATGTTCATCTCCTCGGACAGTCCGAGCTACATCGGCATTCCCGTCTGGCGCGGCAAGCCCGCCGGTGGCTACGGCTGGCACGAGTCGTCATGCCGGCCCTCCGACCGTTCGACCTACAAGGGAATGATGGTCAATCCCTACGTCGACTGGCAGGTCACGGACGACTGGCTGCTCAAGTTCGGCGGTGCGTTCCTGTATTCCCACATGGAGCAGACGACGCGCGAGCCATACAGCGTCTATTCGGTTGACCGGGATGGCAATCCGACGGGGGCCTTTGCGGACTACTGCCAGACGGGCGTCTGGCCGAGCGGCGAGAAGTACATGACGTCGTCGTTTTCCGAAAGCCGGCTCTTTCACCACAGCTTCAATCTCTACGCGCGTTCGGTCTACACGAAGCTCGAACTGCCGTTCGGGTTCCGCAACACGTTTCTCGTCCAGCCCGACTTTACCTATCGTGAAGGGGCGGGCAGTTTTGGCGCGCCGACGTCGCGCTATGGCGTGACGCTTCAGGATTCGGTCGGCTGGGGCTGGGTTACGTTGCTCGCGGGCCTCCGGTACGACTATTTCGTCGAGAACGCCTCGACCCAGACGGGGATTCGGACGGGCCCCGTCTTCTACGACGAGGCGCATGCCTTCGCGTTCTCGCCGCGCGGGGGGCTCACGATCCAGCCGCTGGACTGGCTCGTCTTCTTCGGCAACGTCTCCCAGACGCAGACGCCGACGCTGGGCTACCGCGATTCGGACGGCTCGCGCCCGGTCGATCCGTGGACGGCGACGCAGTGGGAGACGGGCGCGCGCGTGCGGCCGCTGGAGCGGCTGTGGCTGTCGGCTTCCTATTTCAACATCGAGCAGGAGAACATGCCGGTCGCCGAGACGGTCGGCTCGCAGACGTTCTACCGCTTCGAGGGGCACAACTCCTCGCGCGGCGTCGAGCTCTCGCTTTCGGGGGACATTACGGACGACTGGACGGTCTTGGCGATGTACGCCTACACGCTCTACGCCGACCACACGAAGACCGGCATCGCGAGCGAGTTCGAGCGGACGCCGCGCCACGCCGTCACGCTCAACACGTCCTATCGCCTGCATGGCTTCGACCTCGTGGAGGATGTCGTCGTCGGACTCGGCTACCGCTATCGGTCGATGAGCTACGCGACGATGCGCGGCGCATTCGTGAACGAGAACCTGCGCTTCGACCCGAGCCACGTCTTCGACGTGAACGTGTCGATCCCGCTTTCGAAAGTCGGGTGGCGCGACGACTGGTTCCTGACGCTCGGCGTGCGCAACCTCTTCGACGAGAAGTACTTCGACACGTCCCGCCACTACTACGAGTGCTTTGCGGGCGACCCGCGTACGTTCGAGATCGGCCTTCGCGGACGCTTCTGACGCGCGGAACGCCGCGCGGCGCGTGTAACGGCGGGGGCGAATGCACTGGCGCGAATGCGCGCAATGCCGACATTTGCTATAATGTCTCCATGAAACTGGTTCAACGCGCTTCCATGGAACGTCTTGCCTGCCTGGTCGGGCTGTCCCTTCTTTCTGTCTGCGCGCGGGCGCAGGGGCTTCCGTCCGCGCCGTCGTTCCGTCCGCCGGCTGTGCCGCTCGTGAGCGTGGATCCGCATTTCAGCGTCTGGAGCGCGGCGGATCGCCTGACCGACCGGGAGACGACCCACTGGGCGGGCGCGCGCCAGCCGCTCTCGATCATCCTCACGGCGGATGGGCGGAAGTACCGTCTGTGCGGCCGCCGGCCGATGGACGTCTCGCCTTTGCCGCAGACGGCCGTGCGCGTGTCGGCGAACGAGACGCGCTACACGTTTGGGAACGGCACGCTGTCCGTCGAGCTGAGCTTTCTGACGGCGCGTCTGCCGGAAGACCTTGAGGTCTTCTCGCGTCCCGTCACCTACGTGACGGCGACGGTTTCTGGCGCACAGGACTTCAGCCTTGAGATGAACCTGCCGCCGGAGCTTGCGCGTGACGACGACCGTGCGCCGATGGTCGAGCGCACGACGACGATTGCGGGCCTGCCGGCGCGGTGCGTCGGCCGCAAGGAACAGGTGCCGTTTCGCACGAAGGGCGATTCCCGGCGCGCCGACTGGGGGTCTGCCTGGCAGGTCGGCCCGTGCGTCGAGGGGAATGAGGCGCGCTTTCTGCTGGCCATTGAGCATGGCGTGACGGCGCGCTACTTCGGAAAGGGCCTCGTCGACTGGTGGCAGCGTGACGGCAAGTCGTTCGAGACGATGCTGGCGGAGGCTATTCGGGACTTCCCGCGCGTCCGCGCGTCCGTCCGTGCGTTCGATGCCGCGCTGGCCGAACGGGCGGAGCGGATTGGCGGCGCGCAGTACGCGCGCGTGGCCGAACTCGCCTGGCGGCAGAGCTTCGCGGCCTGCATTTTCGTGGCGGGTCCGGACGGAAAAGAGCCGTACATGTTCTCCGCCGAGAACCATTCGGGCGGCATGATCGGCACGACGGACGTCTTCTATCCGCAGCTTCCGCATCTGTTGCTCGCCGGGCCGACGTTCGTGAAGGCGACGCTTGCGCCTGTCTGCGCCTATGCGGCGAGCACGAACTGGCCGTACGCCTACGCGCCGCATGACTTGGGCCTTTACCCTGTGGCCGAGGGGCAGTACTACGGTATGCGCAAGGGGCAGGCCGTGGGCGGCGGGGACGACGACACGTACCGCATGCCCGTGGAGGAGTGCGGCAACATGCTGATCTGCCTCGCGGCGCTGGCGCATCGCGAAGGGAACGCCGACTTTGCCGGACGCTGGTGGCCGACGGTGACGCAGTGGGCGCAGTATCTGGAAAAGGTCGGCTTCGATCCCGAAAACCAGCTCTGCACGGACGATTTCGCCGGACACCTCGCGCACAACGCGAACCTGTCCGTCAAGACGATCGTCGCGCTCGCGGGCTACGGGTTCATGGCAGATTTGCGTGGTGAAAAGGCCGTTTCGGCGCGTTATCGGAGGATTGCGCAGGATATGGTGCCGCGCTGGATCGCCGCCGCGAAGGGCGGTCGTCATGGTGCGGGGCGTTTGGCGTTCGATCAGCCCGACACGTGGAGCATGAAATACAATCTCGTATGGGATCGCCTGCTGGGGCTGGGCCTTTTCCCGGCGGACGTGGCGGAGCGCGAACTGACGGCCTATCTGAAGCTGCAGGAGGCGTACGGGTTGCCGCTCGACTCGCGCAAGGCCTACACGAAGGCCGATTGGCTCGTGTGGGTGGCGTGTCTGCGTGGTCGCACGGATGACCTGAAGACGCTTGTCGCGCCGCTTTATCGTTTCCTCGACACGACGTGCGACCGCCAGCCGTTCGGCGACTGGTACGAGGCCGACTGCGGCTTGGCGCGTGAATTCAAGGCACGGAGTGTTGTCGGCGGCGTCTACTTGCCGTTCCTCGTGTTCCCGTAAGCGGTTGAGTCGGACGGGGAATGTCGAATAATGTCAAGTTGTGATTCAGGGAGAATTCCAATTATGAAGAAGCTGGTCTTGTCGATGCTGTGGGCAGTTCCGCTGATGGCGGTCGCCGCGATGCCCACGAACGT
>CAYQUI010000063.1:0-9850 GCA_964420685.1 uncultured Lentisphaeraceae bacterium
GGGTGCGTGGGGACAGGCCCCCGGAGAGCGTGGGGACAGGCCCCCGGTGATCCTTGAACGTATGGACGGCCTGGACACTGCCGCGCGTAATGTTGTGGACGGTCACGGTCAGCTCGCCCCGTTCGACGCGCCCTTCGATGACGGTCGGGAAGCGCGCGGCGTCGTTCGCCGGCATTTCCGGCCCGCCGCCCACGATCTGCGCCCACGGCCGCCTCGCGTCGGGGGCGTCGTAGCGATACCGGTGCTGGTGCGCGGCAATGACAAGCGTCACGCCATGCTGCACGAGGATCGGGTTCCAGAGGTCGTGACATTCCCGCGACCAGTAGGCGAAGTCATTCGGGTCAATCTTCACGCCGTCGTGCGGATAGTCCGGCCCATCTGGCGCGGCGTAGAGCGGAATGTGGCAGAAAACGACCTTGAACGGCGCGGCGGCGATGTCCGGCCGCGTCAACGCCTTTTCCAACCACGCCGCCTGCGCCCGACGGTACGGCTCGAAGTTCGCAAGTCCGAACCATTTCGGATGGGCGTCCGGCTTGTCCTCGCCCGTGTCAAGGCCAATCAACGCCAACTCGCCTAGCCGCACGGCGAAATTCCATTTGAGATCCCACTCCGCGCCCGTCCGTTCCGCCGGGTGGCGTGCCTGCACGACCTCTTCCTTTCGGGAAATCCAGCTTCCGCGAAAATCGTGATTGCCGCTGACGAAACACGTCGGGATGTCCGCGCCGTAGTCCTTGCCGCGAATCGGCGGATCGAGGAAGATGCGCACGGCCGTCTCCTTCTCCTGCGTCGTGTTCGTGGCGTCGCCGTTCCAGAGAAGGACGGCGGGATGGATGTCCTTGACTTTCCGCACGACGCACGCAAACGAGTCCCACTGCGCGTGCGTATCGTTCATCACGCAGAAATGCGGCGTGGCCGCCGTGCCAAGCGTCGTAAAGGAATGGATTGCGCCGACGACGGGCTTGCCCAACTTCGCGTCGTAGATGTTCTTGTAGTCCGTGAACGGCGTCGTAATCGTGCGATACCAGTAGCGCGTGCCGGGCCGCAGCCCTTCCAGACGGACGGCCAGCGCGGAAACGTCAATCGGCACGAGACCGTAGCCGCCGGACTTCACCATCCGCGCCTGGTTCATGTCCGGATTGTCCGCAATCTCCACCACGCCCTTCGCAAGGCCGGAGACGCGCCACGTCACGCCCATCGTCGTTTCGGCGGGGGCCTGGAGGCACGGTTCGCCCACGGTGAACGGCGCCTCGCCGATGCCCTCGAACGGCTTGCGCGACCGCGACGTCGACTCTCCGGCTTCAACTGTTGCGGGGGCGACCGAAGCTGCGGCCGCCAACGCCGCGCCCGACAGGAACTCTCTTCTTTTCATGGCGAAATTATACCATACGCGAACGCATAGGGTCGAATGGGCGCGCGCAACGCGGTCAGGACGCCCGGAAATCGACGAGATGCCCGATCAGCGAGCGGATGCCGCGATAGTAGAAACCGACGTCGAAAAGCGTGCGCGTCGAGGCGAGCCGGTGCCAGAGCGCGCCCGGCTGGAGAAACCCGCGATAGACGTCGCGAATCGCGCGCTTGATCTCGTCCTCCGAGACGCGCGGCGTCTTTGTAATCGCGCGGCGCATGTCGTACTCGTCCCAGTCCTTTGTCACAAGCCCGCCATTCGCGTCCAGCTCCTTGAACAGCGGCGTGCCCGGATAGGGGATCGTGAGCGTGCACTGGAGCGTCTTCGCCCAGCCCTTTGCCAGCAGCCGCCGCGCAAGGGCGACGGTCTTCGCCATTTCCGCCGGCCCTTCCCAGGCATGGCCGAACATGAAGGTGACGTGGACATCCAGCCCCGCCTCGGTCGCCCAGCGCGCGCCCTTCTCGACGTCCTCGACCTTCAACGCCTTCTTGAAGCGATCCAGCGTCTCCTGATTCGCGCTCTCGACGCCGAAAAGAACGAACTGGAAGCCCGCGCGGCGCATCAAGCGGTAGTCGTCTCGCGTGAGCCGGCCGAAGCGCATGTTGCAGTCAAGCCGCACCTTCTTCGGAAGCCCGCGCCGAATCATCTCCTCGCAGAACGTCGTGAGCCACGGCCCGACGGGAAAGGAGCCCGAATCGTCCATGATCTCCTTCACGCCGTACGTCGTCACAAGATGCTCGATCTCGTCCACGACGTCAATCGGATCGCGCGTACGGTACTTCGGGTAGAGCGTCGTCCAGCTGCAGAAGGTGCACTTGCCGTGCCAGCAATCGCGGCCGGACATGACGTACGTCCCCGGCGTGCGGCGGAAGTTGCCGTTTTTCTTCGCGTAGAGTTCCCAGTGGACGAGCTCGCGGTCAATCCACGGCGTGTCCGCCAGCGACTCGCGGAGCGCGAACGGCTGCACGCCCTGCGGACAGCCCGCCGCAATGAAGTCCAAAAGCCCGTAGTCCCAGTCGCCGCCGGGGACAATCGCCCAGACGCCCGGCTTCTCGACCGACTCCTGCGGCAAGGCGGTGACGTGGTCGCCGACGAGAATGAATTTCGAATGCGCGAATGCCGGGTCTTCCGCATGCGCGGCAATCCACGCCCAATGCCGCTTGACGACCGGCGTCTTCGTCTCAAGGACGACGAGGTCGGGACGAAACGCGGCGAGCTGCGCGTCGAACGCCTCCGCCGTCCGCTCGGCGGCGATGCCGTCGAGGAAGAGGACGTCGTGCCCCGCCTTCTTCAGCATCGTCGCGGCGGTCGCCGGAACGACGGGGAAGATGTAGGTCGGACGCGAGAACCACTGGAACTGGCGGTTCTGCGTGAGAAGCGGCACGCCCTTCTCGCTCGCGAGCGGCGGATAGCAAATCGCGACTCTCATCGGTCAGCGCCCTTTAGCGAAAAGTCCCGCATCCAGCCACCCTTCCACGCGCTTACCACTTGTAGCCCAGGCCGACGAGATAGAGGAAGTCGTCTTTCTTCATGTTCGAGGCGGGCTTCGAGTCATAATCCCACTCGATGCGCGCGTCGAAGGTGAAGTCGCCGACCAGTTTCACCTGGAAGCCGACGTCGGCGCGGACGAGGAACTTGTCCCAGTCATCGACCTCCGGCAGGAATCGCAGGTTATGGAAGAAGTCCATGTTATCCGCCCACTTCGGCAAGAAGACGAGGTGGTGCGCGTAGCGCACGGCGGCAAAGCCCCCCGCCTTCTCGTCGTCATTGTTCCGCCATTCTTCCTTGATCCAGTTCGCGCCGACCTCCTGGTTGAAGCTCCACGTGCCGGTCGCCGCGAACGGCGTGCCGTCCAGCCACTGGTAGCCCGCGCCGAGACCGACCGTGTAGCGGGCGTTCAAGTCCTTGATCGCGTCGCGCTCCCAGAGGATGTCCTCGTAGGTGTACGCCTTCGGCAGCCAGAAATGGTCGTGCTTGACCTCGGCCTCCCACTCGTCCGTCGTCTTCTCGTGGTCGGTCGTCGACGTGCCGTCCATCCCGTAGTCGTAGGCAAAGCGCGCGAGGAAGCGATCCTTCTCCCAGCGGCGCGTCGTCTCGGCGCGCACGGCGCCGGAATCCTCGTAGGTGTTGCCGCGCTTGCCGGTGTAGGCGGCCGTCACGCTGCCATGCCATTTCTCCGCGACGGGGTCGATCGCCTTCACGTCGGCCATGTCGAGCGCGTCCGCGCCCACGGCATACGCGCCGTTCGCGACGGCGAGGTCCATGCGCGTCTCGCTCAAGTCCGTGCGCTGCACCGTGCGCGCGCCGACGTCAAGGCGCGCGATGTTCGCGACCTTGACCGTGACGTCGCCCAGGTCGTCGGACGCGAAAACGACGGAATCCTTCGAGACGCTCCGAACCGTGCCCGTCAGGAACGAACCGGACTTGAGGTCGATTCGATCGGCGAATGCCGCGCCCACGACGGCGGCCAGAAAGAATGCGGAAAAAATGCTTCTCATGATGTTCGTCTTCTCGCTCACTGGGTTAATTCGACTTTCTCCGATACGCCGGATCCTTCTGGAACGGCAGGTAGTTGTCAAGCGTGGCACGGTGCATGCGGTTCGTCCGGCGCGGATCGCTGTACTGCTCTTCCAGCGGTCGGAGATCCAGCGACTGGATGCCCTCGACGTGCCGACGGCGGTCGCCCGGCTCGCGACGGATGTCCTCCGTGTACTGGCGGCCCAGGACGGCGTTCTTCGGCAGGCCCGCGTCCTTCTCGATCTTGCGCGGATCGACCAGCCCGACCGTCACGAAGACGATGATGTCCTTCTGCTCCTTGACGCGCTGCTTGGAGCCGAAGAGGCGCGGGCCGATCCACCACCAGTCCCGAAGCCACGGGATGCCGCTGTCGACCTGGCTCTCGACCGTGCGGGAAAGGCCGCCGATGACCGCCGTCGTGCCGCTCGCCATGTTGAACTCCGTCAGAAGGCGCTGGACGTTGATGACGGGGTACTTGCTCGACGTCCCGGACGTGTCGGACGACTGGATGAAGCCCGAACGCTCGATGCTCGTGTCCAGCGAGCTGATCGTCGGCACGATCGTCACGTTGATGAGCCCGTTCGTGGAGATGCGGGGCGTGACCTCAAGCGAGATGCCCCAGCTGAAGAAGGCCTCCTTCGCGAACATGAGCGAATCCTCGCCCGGAATCGTCGCCATCTTCATGTCCAGGTCAATCGACTGCGTCGAGTCGTTGATCGTGCGCTTGACGGCGACCGTCACGTTCGGATACTTCGTCGTCATGTCGACCGTCGCCTTCTTGCCGGAGGAGACGATGATCTTCGGGTTGGAGAACGTCCGCGCGTCCTCGCTCGCCTCCAGCGCGCGCAGGACGACGTAGAGGTCGCTCATCCCCAGCGTCGCGTTCACGTGCGAGAGGTTGGCGCTCTGGGTGCCCGCGTTGGCGGACGAGGAGAGCTTGTAGCTGTTGTCCACGCTGTTGTACTCGCTGACGCCCTCCATCTTGCGCTCGTTGTAGCCGGCGTTGATGCCAAGCGTCCCCTTCATCCCGTCGAGCATCGACCAGTCGATGCCGAGCTTGTGGGAGGCGTTGTTCGCAAGCTCGACGAAGCGCGCCTCGATGTAGACCTGCCGCGCTTCGACGTCCAGCTCGGCAATCGACTTCTCGCAGGCGTCGAGGATGAGGCGCGGCGCCGTGACCATGAGCGAATTCGACTCCGGAAACGCGACGGCCATCTTCGTCACCTTCCAGCTCGCGCCGAAGTCGCCGTTCCACATCGCGTTGAAGTTCGTCGCGACCTCCGCCGCCGAGGCGTGGTTGAGCTTGAAGATGCGCGTCTCGATCCGGCCCTGCGTCTCCTTGCGCTCGGCCTTCGCCTCCTCCCGCGCCGCCTTGGCGTCCGTCAAGGCCTGCGCCGCCTTCTCGGCCGCCGCCTTCGCCGCCGCGTCCGCCGCGTCCTTCGCCGCCTTCTCGGCCGCCGCCTTGACGAGGGCCTCCGTCGCGTCCTTCGCCGCCTTCTCGGCCGTCTCGCGCGCCGACTTCTCCCAGCCGACCCGCTCAAGCGCGGCCTTCTCCGCCGCCGCGCGCACCGCGCGCTCGGCAATCTCCTGGAACGACGCGCCGCTCAGCGTCTCCTCGCCGACGGCAACGGTCGCCGCGACGGCGGCCACGAAACAAATCAGCCTTCTCATGTTCAGCCCTTAAAGACGAAAAACTTGCGGACGACGAAGTTGACGACGACCGAAACCAGCACGTTGCAGATGAACGAATAGGTCGTCTGCATCCCCTGGAAGCGCACGAGCGCCCAGATCGCCGCCGAACCACAGAGGACGGCAAACCCACTGCCCGCGAGGAAAAGCAGGTACTCGACAAACCAGCCGTGCCGCCCCGGCGTGAAGACGTATTTCCGGTTCAGAAGCCAGCAGACGACGTTCGCGACGAAGAAGCCGACGAGATTGCAGTAGACCGCGAGCAGCGCACGCGCCGCGTCCGAGACGTCCGCACGCGCGAAGACGCCCAGCCGGACGAAGAGGTCATCCGCCCCAAGGCACGGCCAGACAGAGGCCGCGCACAACGCCGCCACGACGAAGTTGATCAGCGTCGCCAAGACGCCAATCACGCCATACTTGAAGATCTGCCAGAAAAGCCCGCCCATAGTCTCCCTGCCGTCGCATGGGGGAACAGCCCCCAGCGAATTGGAGTATTTTACCAAAATTCCGCTTCGCGCGGCAAGGGACTACACGACATGAGGAAGAACGCGGGCGCGTCAACGGGCGGAGGAACTGAACGCCAGCCCCGGAATCTCGCGCGGACGTTCGCTCGAGCCGAGGAACGGCATGAACGTGGCCCCCGCGCCATCGGCACGGAACGTCAGGCGCACGTGATTCCACCCTTTTTCCAGCAGAATCGGATAGGGCTCGCGCCGGACGCAGCCCTCGTCCGTGAACGGCGTCTCCAGCAAGTCATCCGAATACGGCACGGCCTGATCCTTGCGGCGCGACGTCCGCGACGTCACCCCCGGGCGCTTCCACACGGGCGGCGGCAGTTCACGGCCGTTCAGCTCGACCTTCTCGTCCGCCCCCCGCCACTGCCCGTAGCCCGGCAGCCGTCCGCGCCCGTAGGCGCAGCCGAAGTGCGTGAAGTCAATCCACGCGCCGGCCGCCTGGCGCGTCGGCGAGCAAATCCACGTCTCGGCCGTGACAAGCCCCTTCTGGTGCCGCGCCTTCGGCAGCAGGGCGTTCACGTCCTTCAGGATGCCCTGCGGCACGTCCGTCGCCAGCACCGTGCCGTCCGGCGCCGTCAGCCGCCACCGCATCGCGGTCTGGGCCAGGAACGGGAACGGGAAGCGGAAGTCGTCCAGGCACTTGTCGCGCTGGGCCACGGCGCGACGTTCAAGATCGGCCGCAAACGCGAAGCGCGGATCGCCGACGGGCGGCATCCGACGACGCTGGAACGCGGGCTCGTCCGTCGCGCGTCCGCGCCAGTAGGTGTCGCCGAAGAGCATGATCGTCGGGAAGACCATCGCGTCCACGAACAGCCGGTAGGTGTCGTCGCCCACGTTGTCGTCGTGCCACGTGCAGGTAATCGCGCCGAGCTTGCGCGCGTCGTCGATCGCCCAGCGGCAGGGCTTGACGAACGCCGACATCGTCAGCACCTCGAACGGGCTCCACGAGCCGTTGTACATCCGCGCCGCGTCGAAGGCCGCGTGCGTGGAGTTGGTGAGATGGTTGTCGTGCCAGACCATGTCGATGATCCGTCCCTGCCCCTTCGTCTGCTCGCCCGGCGCCCAGAGGACGGCGGCGCGGCCACGGGACGTGACGGTGTTCACCCACGTGTCCAGCCACGCATTCGGACAGCGCTCCGGATCGACGCGCACTTCGTCCGTGCCCAGATGGACGAACGGCATCACGTCGGCCGGCGCAAGCGAGCAGAGCTCCTCGAAAATGTCCGCGAGCACCTTCTCGACCTCCGGCACGTTCATCGTGTCGATGCCCATGCCCCGGCGGAACGCGAGCGTGTGGCCCGGCACGTCCAGCTCCGGCATCACGGTCACGCCGCGTTCGGCGGCATAGCGCACGATCTCGCGGAAATCGCGCTGCGTGTAGTACTTGCCGACCTGCCGCGCGAATGCGCGGTCGTCCTGCAGCTGCGGATATTTCCTCGACTCCAGCCGCCAGCCGTGGTAGTCGGAGAGATGCCAGTGGAAGAGGTTCATCTTGTAGCGCGACATCATGTCAATGATCGCCTTGACCCCGTCCATCTCCAGGAAGTTGCGCCCGCAGTCGTTCATGTAGCCGCGCCATTTCAGGTCCGGCCAGTCAACGATCCGGCAACACGGCACGTGATCGCCGCCCGACAGGCGCAAGAGCTGATCCAGCGTGACGCGCGCCCAGCGTTCGCCGCGCCGCGACGACGCGGTGATGCAGACGTTGGACGGCGACACCTCAAGGACATAGGCCTCGTCCGCCGTCCGTTCGGGCGCGCCCGGCACGGCCGCGCGCCGCACCTCGACGTTCGCCAAGTCAAATTCGCCGGCCGTGCCCGCGCGCCGCTCGACCTGGCGCGGCACCGGCAGCAACTCGTCCAGCGCATCCGCCGAACAGGAGACCGCGACCAGCAGCCCCAGGCCAAGTCCAATCGTTCGTCCACTCATTTTCTCGTTTCCTTCCTGCGCATTCCATGTTGTTAACGAATGATGAGCAGCCCGCCCCGGTCGGGAAGCGGCTCGCCCGTGAGAGAGTCCATCGTGTAATAAGCCGAATCGCCCCCGACAATCGACGTCGCGTTGCTGATGACCAGCGTGTTCAGCCCCTCGTGAAGCGTCCCCTGCGGAACGCGGAACGTCCACGACAGCGGCATCAGGGACGGGCTCGCATGGACGCACGTCCCGTTGACGAACGCGGCATAGCCCGCCGCATCCGGGCCATGGTCGCCCTGGCGCGTCACCGTCCAGCGCATCCGCCGCGCGGCGAACAGGCGCGGCAAGGAGAAACGGTACACAAGCTGATGCCCAAACCCTTGCCCTGCCCGGCTCGACAGATACGTGCTGAAGTTCAGCGGATCTTCGTCGAGCAAATGGCCTATGTTGTCAACCGCGCTCCCCCGGACCTGAATGGCAAAGCCGCCGCCGACCGTCACCGCGTCAATTGCCACAGGGCCGCCCGCCAGCAACGTCAGCGCGAAGTCATTCGTCTCGCCCGGACGGACGGCCTCGGCGGGAATGTCAAAGACGAGGCTTCCTGCGCCCTTGACGTCCGCCTCGCCCAGCGATGTCCCGTTCACGGCAAGCCCCAGCCGTCCGCGCGCCGTCGGCGCACACAGCGCGACCTGGCAGAGCCGGGCGTGTGCCTTCGGCTCTCGGTTCGCCAGCCGCCACGCCACGCGCGCGCCAGTTTGCGTCAGCTCGCCCTTGAAGCGCAACCAGCCGTCCGTCTCCGACCACACGTCGGACGCTTCGGACGCCGCCGCGAACTCCGCGTTCGTTCCGTTTGCGACGCCGATCTGACAATCCGCCGCGCCGCCGCCCATAAAGGCCTCCTCCACCTCTTCGGCGCTCAAGACGCGATTCCAGACAGCCAGCGCATGGATGTCGCCATTGAAGCCGTTCTGATAGCCCTCCATCTCCTTCTGATCCCACTTCTCCATCGGATAGTAGAAGTCGTTTCCGGACGAATACGCAAGCCCCATCCCGACGCCAAAGACGCTCTCGTCGGCGGCAAAGGCCTCGCCCGAAAAGACGCTCACGACAAACGACATGTGACTGATCTTCGCATAGTCCCGATGCCCCTCCGGGAAAAGATAGACGTGAAGTCGGTCCTTGTCCACCGTGTAGGCGAGATCATACCAGACGTTGGTCTTTATGACAAAGTCATTTCCGCTCACGACCTGGTTCAAATGCCAGTTCGAGAACTCCAGGCGAGCCGTCCCGTCCGGCTGCGGATGCGAAATCCAGCAGGAAATGCCGTTGTCCTTATGCCCGTAGGAGACGAGACACGCCTGACTGGAAATCCGCGTCCCGTCGGTGCGCGACACGAACCCGTCCCAGCGAAACCGAACAACGGCCGACATCTCCATCTTTTCCGACATCGGGAAGCCCGTTGCCAGCGTGAGGCCGCTGGCCCACGCGGCATCACGGCCGTCCGCGTACTGCGTCATCTGCGTCTTGAAGCGAAGGACGCGGCTCGAAACCGTCCGCCCGCGACGCGGCAGGGCGACGCGCGCAACCGGATTGGAGATGCCGCCGGTCGTGCCGTCAAAGCTTCCGCGCACCTTGAGGTCGATCACATCGCCCGGAACCGCATGGCGGTTCAGCGCATTCTTGGCTTCGCCCTGCGTGACGAGTCCGTCGCCGTTCACGTCCATGTCCCCCTGAAGCAACAGGACGGCCTCGTCAAAGCCCCCCCCCCCCCCCCCGTGGGGGGGGGGGGGGGGGCGGGGGGGCGGCGGGG
>CAYQUI010000064.1:0-9520 GCA_964420685.1 uncultured Lentisphaeraceae bacterium
GCGCGTTCTGCGAGTACGTCCAGAACGGCATGGCGGCATGCATGTACTTGCCCCAGAATTCCGTCTGCCACCAGTTCCGACGTTCCGTCTTCTCCAGAAACGGCGCCGTGATGTACGCCGTGTCCGTCGCCAGCAGATGCTGGTCGAACATTGTCTGCAGACGCTCGCCCATCGGGCCTTTCAGCGTCACGTCGCCATACGGCGCCACCACGTTCGCGGCCAACAGGCCGCAGCCCGTCAACGCCGTCAGCGAAAGAATCGTCTTTTTCATCCGTCTCGGTCCTTCCCTTTGCATTCTGTACATGTCTCGCCTTGCGGCATCCAAGTCTCAGGATTATACCATAATGCGGTCAATGACGCGGATGGAGGCGATGGACTTCCGCGAAACGCCGCACGTCCACGTGCGTGTAGACCTGCGTCGTGGCGACGTCCGCGTGCCCCAGCATCTCCTGAATGGCACGGACATCCGCGCCGTGCGCGAGCAGGTGCGAGGCGAAGCAGTGGCGGAGGACGTGCGGCGAGATGCGGTCGGCCGCGATGCCGACGGCGGCGGCGCGCTCCCGAATCACCTTGAAGACGCCCTGCCGCGTAAAGGGCCGTCCCAGGCGCGTGAGGAAGACGTGCGTCTCGCCGAGGTCGCCGCGCGCAAACGCCGCGCGTCCCGCGTCGAGATAGAAGCGCAGTGCGCGCCCTGCCGCGCCGCCAAGCGGCACGACCCGCTCCTTCGACCCCTTGCCGAGAATGCGAACAAGTTCGCCGTCCGCGACGAAATCGTCCAGCTTCAGGTCACAGACCTCGCTCACGCGCAACCCGCAGCCGTACATCACCTCCAAGAGCGCGCGGTCGCGGCGCGTCCGGGGGTCATCTCCCGCCACGGCGTCCAGAAGCGCCGCGACTTCCGTCTCGGAGAGGACGCGCGGCAGGACAAGCGCCTTTTTCGGAGACTCCAGCAGCTCCGTCGGATCATGCGGCACGAGCCGCCGCGCCGCGAGATCGCGGAAGAAGGCGCGAATGGCCGCCGTGCGACGCGCGCGCGTCGAGCCTTTCAGGCCCTCGGCCCGTTCAGACGCCAGAAAGGCGACAATGTCCGCGCGCGTGACGGCGGCGGACTGCGTCTTTCCCCGCGCGGAGAGGAACTGCCCGAAGAAACGCAGGTCGCGTCCATAGGATTCAACCGTATTCGCGCTCTGGCCCTTTTCAAGCGAGACGGCCGCGAGAAACGCCTCGACGTCAGATTCGAGCAATGAAGTCCTCGATGACGGCCGCCATCTTCGGCTTCGCCGCGTTTCCGGCCGCGACGACCTCCTCGTGGGCGAGCGGCCGGCGTGAGATGCCGGCGGCGAGGTTCGAGACGAGCGAAAGCCCGGCGACCTTCAGGCCGCAGGCCTTGGCGAAGACGGCTTCCGGGACGGTTGACATGCCGACGACGTCCGCGCCCTGCGCCTTGTAGGACTGCACCTCGGCCGGCGTCTCGTAGACAGGCCCCGACGTATAGGCGTAGACGCCGTCCATCACGCGCAGGTCAAGCCGGTTCGCCGCCGCGTGCAGGAGTTCGGCGAGGTGCTTCGTGTAGATCTCCGTCATGTCGGGGAAACGCGCCCCCCATTCGGGGTTGTGCGGGCCGACGAGCGGATTCGCGCCGACGAGGTTGAGATGGTCGCGGATGATGACGAAGTCGCCCGGCCGCAGGGCGGGATTGATGCCGCCGGAGGCGTTCGTCAGCAGGAGCGTCGAACAGCCCATGCGACGCAGAAGCTCGACGGGCAGGACGACCGGCTCCCAGCCGACGCCCTCGTAGAAGTGACGGCGGCCGCACCAGGCGGCGATGCGCTTACCGCCGCGCCGATAGAGCACGAACTCGCCCGCGTGCCCTGCGACGGTCGAGGCGCCCAGCCCCGGAATCTGCGCATAGGACGCGCGGAACAGGACGTCGTCCGCCTGGAGAGCCGAGCCCCAGCCGCTGCCGAGAAGGATGCCGAGATCGGGCGGCGTCTCGAAGCACAGGTCGGGGAAATACCCGGCGGCCGCGTCAAAGGCCTTCGTGTCCATCGCGCGCCCTCACTCCCATTCGATCGTCGCCGGCGGCTTCGAGGAGATGTCGTAGACGACGCGGTTGATGCCACGCACCTCGTTGATGATGCGGTTCGACATCGTCGCCAGCGTCTCGTAGGGAAGATGCGTCCAGTCGGCCGTCATCGCGTCGATCGAGTTCACGGAGCGAATCGCGCACGTGTACTCGTAGGTGCGCTGGTCGCCCATCACGCCCACCGACTTGACGGGGAGGAGGACGGCGAACGTCTGCCAGATCGTCTTGTAGTCGGGAAGTTTCTTCACTTCCTCCTGAACGCGCAGGTCGGCCTGCTGGAGAAGCTTCACCTTCTCCTCCGTCACCTCGCCGAGAATGCGCACGCCCAGGCCCGGGCCGGGGAACGGCTGACGGTCAAGGAGCTCGTCCGCCATGCCCATTACGCGGCCGACGGCGCGCACCTCGTCCTTGAAGAGGTCGCGCAGCGGCTCGCACAGCTCGAACTTGAGGTCGGGCGGAAGGCCGCCCACGTTGTGGTGGGACTTGATCGTCTGCGACGGCCCCTTCACCGCGTGCGAACTCTCGATGACGTCCGGGTAGATCGTCCCCTGCCCCAGGAAGCGGCAGTGCTTGAACTTGCGCGCCTCGTCGGCGAACACGTCGATGAAGGTCTTGCCGATCGCCTTGCGCTTCGCCTCCGGGTCGCTGAGGCCCTTGAGGGCGTCGTAGAACTTCTGCGCGGCACGCGCGACGGTGAGGTCAAGCCCCAGCTTCGCGTGGAACATCTCCTCGACCTGCTCGGCCTCGCGGTAGCGGAGAAGCCCATTGTCCACGAAGATGCAGTGGAGGCGCGGGCCAATTGCCCGATGCAGGAGGACGGCCGCGACGGACGAGTCGACGCCGCCGGAGAGGCCGAGGACGACCTCGTCGTCGCCGACCTGCTTCTTCAGCTTCTCGACCGTGTCCTCGATCCACGTCGTCAGCTGCCAGTCCGCGTTCGCGTGGCAGATGCCGAAGACGAAGTTCGAGAGGATCTGGCTGCCGTGCTCGGTGTGGACGACCTCCGGATGGAACTGGATGCCGAAGAACCGCTTCGCCTCGTTGCGAATCGCCGCGTAGGGGCAGTTCGCCGAAGTCGCGCTCACCTGAAAGCCGGCCGGAATCGCCGCGACGCGGTCGCCGTGGCTCATCCAGACGACAAACGAGTCCGGGAGCCCCTTGAAGAGCTCGTTGCCCGGCTCGACCGTCATCTCGGTCTTGCCGTATTCGCGGCATTCGCCCGGCTGAACCTTGCCGCCGAGCTCCTGGCTCATGAGCTGCATCCCGTAGCAGACGCCGAGGACGGGCACGCCGAGGTCGAAGATTGCCGGGTCAATGCCGGGCGCGCCTTCCTCGAAGACGCTGTTCGGCCCGCCCGAAAGGATGATGCCCTTCGGCGCATAGGCCTTCGCCCGCTCGGCCGTGATGTTGAACGGGACGATTTCGGAATAGACGTGCTGTTCGCGGATGCGCCGCGCGATGAGCTGCGTGTACTGGGAGCCGTAGTCGAGGATGATGATCTTGTCCATAGATGAGATGATGTCAGCGTGTTTTGAGGAAGTTAAGGCAAGGGCGTCACGGGCACTTGTGCGGACAGCCCGCGCAGCCGTGCGCGCACGAGGCCGGCATCGACGGGTCTTCGCCCGTCCAGCAGTACGTGCACAGCCGATCCTTCGGCAGCCCGATCGCCGCGACGAGGTCGTCGACCGTCTGGAACTTGAGCGACGTGAGGTTCAGCTTCTCGCGGATGTACTCGACCATGCCCTTGTAGGGCGCGCCGTCCGGATCGACGTACTTCGCGATGTCGGCGTCTTCGCCCGCGTGCCCCCGGATGTAGCGGCGCGTGATGAGGTCGTAGACCGACTTCGAGCGCGAAAAGTTGATGAAGCGGCACGGATAGAGGAGCGGCGGACACGCGATGCGCACATGCGTCTCCTTGCAGCCCTCGCCGTAGAGGCGGTCGGCCTGCTTGCCGAGCTGCGTGCCGCGCACGATCGAGTCGTCGCAGAAGACGAGCCGGCGGTCGCGGATGAGCCCCGGAATCGGAATGAGCTTCATCGACGCGACATGTTCGCGCTGACGCTGGTCGGACGGCATGAACGAACGCGCCCACGTCGGCGTGTACTTCACGAAGGGCCGGCAGTACTTGATCGCCTTCTCGTGCGCATAGCCCAGCGCATGCGAAATGCCCGAATCGGGGATGCCGCACGCGGCATCGACCATCGTGTCGGCGTCGCGCTTCGCGAGCGCGGAGCCGCAGCGGTAGCGCGCCATCTCGACGTTGCGCCCCTCGTAGGACGAGGCCGGAAAGCCGTAGTAGACCCAGAGGAACGAGCAGATCGCCATCTTCTCGCGCGGCTTGATGACGGTCGTCACGCCGTCCGGCTCCATCTCGACCATCTCGCCCGGCCCGAGGTCGCGCAGATGCGTGTAGCCGAGGTTCGCAAGCGCGCACGACTCCATGAGCGCGATTGTCGCGCCCTCCTTGCGGCCCAGCACGACGGGCGTGCGCCCGTAGCGGTCGCGCGCGGCGAAGAGCCGCCCGTCGTCCGTCACGAGAAGAAGCGAGCAGCTGCCCTTCACCTTCTCCTGCGCGTACCTGACGCCCTCGACGAACGAGTCCTGCGTCGCGATCAAGGCCGAGACGACCTCCGTCGGGCCGACCATGCCGCTTGTCGTCGAATACTGGAGCTGCGCGGACTTCGTGCGGAAGAGTTCGGACTTCAGTTCCTCGATGTTGGAGACGAGGCCGACCGTCACGATCGCGAACGTGCCAAGCCGCGAACACATGACGAGCGGCTGCGGATCGGTGTCGGAAATGACGCCGATGCCCACGTTGCCCGCGAACCGGCCGAAGTCCTGCTCGAACTTCGAGCGGAACGGCGCGTTCTGGATGTTGTGGATCGCGCGCTGGAATCCCGCCTTGCCGAAGACGGCCATGCCGCCGCGATGCGTGCCGAGATGTGAATGGTAGTCCGTGCCGAAGAAGAGATCGCTGACGCAATCCTGCTCCGAGATGACGCCGCAAAAGCCGCCCATGTCAGATGCTCCTTGAAGATCGTGCCTTTTTCCTGTTGTGTCGAGCCCCGGTCAGGGGACAGGGAAGTTCGCGACGAGCGCCGCCGCCTCGCGCTTGACGCGCGCCTGCACCTCCGTGTTCGTGATGTCGTCAAGGACGTCCGCGATCCACGTGCCGATCTTGATCATCTCCGGCTCCCGCATGCCGCGCGTCGTCGCCGACGCCGTGCCGACGCGGATGCCCGACGTCTTGAACGGGCTCTCGGTGTCGAACGGGATCGTGTTCTTGTTGACGATGATGCCCGCCGCGTCGAGGGCGGCGGCCGCCTCCTTGCCGGTGATGCCCTTCGAGGTCTTCACGTCCACGAGGAAAAGGTGGTTGTCCGTCCCGCCCGAAACGATGCGGTAGCCGCGATCCTGCACGGTCTTGCACATGACCTGGCAGTTCTTCACGACCTGCTGCGCATAGCCCTTCTTCGACTCGCTCATCCACTCGCGGAAGACGACCGCCTTCGCCGCGATGATGTTTTCGAGCGGGCCGCCCTGCATGCCGGGGAAGACCGCCGAGTCGAGGGCCTTCGCCCACTTCTCCTTGCAGAGCACCATGCCGCCGCGCGGGCCGCCGAGCGTCTTGTGCGTCGTCGTCGTCACGAAGTCCGCGTATGGGACGGGCGACTCGTGCGCGCCGCCCGCGATGAGGCCGGCGATGTGGGCCATGTCCACCATCATGATGCACCCGACCTTGTCGCAGATCTCGCGGATGCGCTTGAAGTCGATTGCGCGCGGATACGCCGACGCGCCCGTCAGGAGAATCTTCGGCTTCACCTCCAGGGCCTGACGCTCCAGCGCGTCGTAGTCAAGCCGTTCGGTCTTCGGATCGACCGTGTAGGGGACGATGTTGTAGATCTTCCCCGAGAAGTTGACGGGCGAGCCGTGCGAAAGGTGGCCGCCCTGGTCGAGCGCCATCGACATGATCGTGTCGCCCGGCTTGATCGTCGCGAAGTAGACGGCCATGTTCGCCGCGCTGCCGCAATGCGGCTGGACGTTCGCGTGCTCCGCGCCGAAGAGCTGGCAGGCGCGCGTGCGGGCCAGCTCCTCCGCCGCATCGACCGGGAGGCACCCCGAATACCACCGCTTGCCCGGATAGCCCTCGGCGTACTTGTTCATCAGCACCGAGCCGGCCGCCTCGCGGCACGCGCGCGACGACGTGTTCTCGGACGCGATGAGGTTGATCTCCGCGTCCTCCTGCCTCGTCTGCGCCTCGATTGCGGCAAAGACCTCCGGGTCGTCGCGCATGAGGCCCGAACAGTCGGACAGACGCTCGGCGCGCTCCAGCTTCCAGCGGCGGCGCACGTGGCGCGCGTCGTTGTCCACCGGCGTCGCGAGGAACGTCTTCGCGATCTCGACGGCGTAGTCGCCCGAAACCGAATCGGCCCCCAGGCAGAGGACGTTCGCGCCGTTGTGCTGGCGCGTGAGCGTCGCGGCCTCCGTCGTCGTGCAGAGCGCGGCGCGGACGTTCTGGAAGCGGTTCGCGGCCATTGCCATGCCCATGCCCGTGCGGCAGATGAGGATGCCGAAGTCGGCCGTCCCCGACGCAACCGCCTGCGCGACGGGAACCGCGTAGTCCGGGAAGTCGCAGCTCGCGCGGTCGGACGGCCCGCAGTCGGTAACCGCATGGTCGGCGCCCAGCGTCCGCACGAGATGTCCCTTGAGTTCAAATCCGCCGTGATCAGAAGCAATCGCAATTTTCATGATGTAGGTCTTTCTGAAACGTTCGAGGAAAGCGAAATTATACCATAAACGGCCCGTCGCTGACGGGCCGTCTGTCTGTCTCAAATCGGCCGCACGGCCATCGTGAGATTTTTCCGGGCAACGACCGCCACGTCTGCGCCCACGGAAACCGGCGCATCGGCCATCGCCGTCCATTCGGCGTCGCCCAACAGGACGCGCCCCGTCTTCGGCGGCACAATCGCCTCCGTCACCGTTCCCGTGCGACCGACATACGCATCGTCCGACACTCCCTGCGCCGCGCCGCCCTTCTCGCCGACGAAGACCTTTTTCAGGTAGCGTCGCAGGAGGATGATGTACAGAACCGACAGAATCGAGAACGCGGCCAGCTGCGCCGTCGCGCCAAACGCCGCGCCGCAGACGAGCCGAAGAACGCCGACCGTCGCCGCCGCCAATCCGAAGAAGCAGAGGATGAAGCCCGGGACGACAAGTTCCAACAGCGCCAGCCCCAGCCCCGCGTAAATCCATAGCCATCCGCACGCCGTCATTTCCGTCCCTCCTGAATGTTTGCAATCGTCGCGCCCGGAAACGCGCCCAAGATGTCATCGTTCAGGCGCGGATCGTCCAGGATCTCCCGCCGTGTCGCCGGCATCTCCGCCGCAGGCGAGGCCGCCGCCTTCGGCGCGTGAGGCGCGGCAGCGGCAGGCCTCTTCGGCGACGGCGCGGACGCTGGAGGCGCAACCGCCACCGTCGGCGAAACGGGCCGCTCGGTCGGCGTGGACGCCGCCGCCGTCGGCAGCCCCGCGCGCAGGCCTTTCACCGCGCGCAGCAGCTCGTCGACGGTCGCCGTCGTCGCCAGGCGCGACGCACGGATGAGCGACATCTCGATAAGCGTCCGAACTGACAGGACGTAGCGCAGCTTGTCCTCCATCTCCGCAAGCTGGTCGCAGACGCGGAAGACGCGCCCCGGATCAACGCCCTTGGCCTGTTCCTCCAGGACGCGGATCTGGTCGGGCGTCGCCTCCAGCGACTTGGACGCCGGACCGAGGGCCTGAAGGACGACGAGGTTGCGGAAATGCTGCAGAAGCTCGCCTGAAATCCGCCGCATGTTCTTGCCGGCCGAGTCGAACGCCTCGATCGCCGTGAGAATCGCCGCCGTGTCGCCTGTCAGGATTGCGCCCGCAAGCCCTTCGAGCGCGCTTCGACTCACAAGGCCGAAGACGCCGAGCGCATCCGCCTCCGTCACCGTGTCGCCCTTGAAGGAGATGAGCTGATCCAGCGACGAGAGCGCGTCGCGCATGCCGCCCTCCGCACCGCGCGCAATCGCGAGCAGCGCATCCTCTTCGGCCGAAACGCCCTCCTTTCCGCAAATGTACTTCAACCGCGAGACGATGTCGTGCGTCTGAATGCGGCGGAGGTCGAAGCGTTGGCAGCGCGAGACGATCGTCGGCAAGACCTTGTCGCCCTCCGTCGTCGCGAAGACGAAGCGGACGTGTGACGGCGGCTCTTCCAGCGTCTTCAGGAGGGCGTTCCACGCCGCGCCCGAAAGCATGTGGCATTCGTCGATGATGTAGATCTTGTACTTCGAGCCCGTCGGCTTGAACGGGCACTGCTCGATGATGGGCCGCACGTCCTCGACCTTGTTGTGGGAGGCCGCGTCCAGTTCCGTGACGTCAATCGAGCGTCCGGCGGCAATTTCCGTGCAGTTCGTGCAGTGACCGCACGGTTCGACGCCATTGGGCGACAGGCAATTCAGGGCTTTCGCGAAGATGCGCGACAGCGTCGTCTTGCCGATGCCGCGCGGGCCGATGAAGAGGTAGGCGTTCGCGATGCGGCCCGCCTCGATCGCGTGACGCAGTGTGCGCACGACATGCTCCTGCCCGACGACGTCGTCGAACGTCATCGGACGGTACTTCAGCGGCAGGGCTATGTGTTCCGTCTCGGCCATGTGCGAATTATAGCATAATTTTCTTCGCCTCTATCGCCCCCGGCCGTCCGACTCCCCCGTGGCGGCGGACTCAATCGCCGAACAACGACGCCTGCCGAAGACTGGGCCGCCCCTTCGGCAGACGAAACGCCGCGAGGTCTTTCGGGTCGATGAGAGACGCCCCTTCGCGAAGCGCGATTCGATTCAAGTCGTACATCGGATCATCCGCCGCACGCGACTTGTCGTAGATGACGGCACGCGGAACACCATACTCAGCGGCCTTGCCCATCGCGAAGCGCGCCCCGGAATCGCCCCCGAACGCATTGTTCGGCGCATAGCTTGCCGCAAGAACAACACACCGCGCGAACATCGCCTGCAAACGATCCCGATCCGCATACCGCCCCAAGAACTCCTGCCGCGACCGTGCCTCCTCGCCGTATTCCGAAACCAGCAGTCCCCCCTTCTGCACGATTTCCTCCGCCAGCGGACGATTCGACGGCGGCGTCACGTCGGAAAGCGGCCCCGGCAAAATCGCGACCGTCTTCCCTCCGCCGCGAAGAGCCGTCTGATGCCCAACCGTATCGCAGCCAAGCGCCAGTCCGCTCACGATGCAATTGCCGTCTTCGACAAGTCTCCGGACGACGCGCGTTTCCTCCGCCACAACGGCAGCCGTCGGATTCAACACGCCGATCACCGCGACCGCACGCGAACGGTTCGCCAACAGATCGAGACACCCACGGTAAAACAAGGCAATCGGACGATCGACCGCCCGAACGCCCGCC
>CAYQUI010000065.1:0-7932 GCA_964420685.1 uncultured Lentisphaeraceae bacterium
CGGCGTGGTCGGGGCGAGAGGATTCGAACCTCCGACATTCTGCTCCCAAAGCAGACGCACTACCAGGCTGTGCAACGCCCCGTTGAAGTCCGTGTAGTATACCATACTTTCGCGTTCCGTAGGGCGGCGTTTTTTGATATACTACACAATAATAATGGAAAGAATAGACACAGCGCAGGCCAAGGCGGCCGTTCTGACCGAGGCTTTGCCGTACATCCAGGACTTTCAGGGTTCTGTCGTCCTCGTCAAGCTCGGCGGTTCCGTGATGGAAATCGAGGCCAACCTCGACTCGATCATGGACGATGTCGCGTTCCTGAACGCCGTCGGACTCAAGGTCGTGATCGTCCACGGCGGCGGCAAGGCGATCTCGCGCGCCATCCAGGCTTCCGGCCACGCCCCCGTCTTCGTCGAGGGGCAGCGCGTGACGGACGAAAAGACGATGGAAATCGTCCGGAAGACGCTCAACAACGTCGTGAACCCCGATCTCGTCGCGCGGCTCTGCAAGCGCGGCGCCAACGCGAAGCCCCTGCACGGCAACTGGATCTTCGGCGCGAAGAAGATCGTCACGCCCGACCGTGGCTATGTCGGCGAAGTTGCCCGCGTGTCGGCCCGTGCCGTCGTCGAGATGCTTGACGCGCGCATCATCCCCGTCGTGACCCCGCTGGGCACGGGGCTGGATGACGGGCATCTCTACAACGTCAACGCGGACTTTGCGGCCGCCGCCCTCGCCAAGGAACTCAAGGTGCGCAAGTTCGTCCTCGTCTCGGATGTTCCCGGCCTTTTGCGCGACCCCGAGGATCCGTCAACCCTTTTCTCCACCTTGCACCTTGCCGACACGGGCAAGCTCAAGGAGGCGGGAGTCATCTCGGGCGGGATGCTTCCGAAAATCGAGAGCTGCGAAGATGCGATCCGCGCAGGCGTGCGGAAAGTCCATCTTGTCGATGGCCGCATGGCGCACTCGCTTCTGTTGGAAATATTCACGCGGGAAGGCGTGGGAACGGAGATAACCGAATGAGCAACGAAAAATCCAGGGACATTCTCGACCTCTACAACGCGAAGGTCATGCCGACCTACACGCCCTCGGTGGCCCTCGCCTCCGGCAAGGGCATTACCGTGCGCGATGCGGACGGCCGCAGCTACTACGACTTCACGAGCGGCATTGGCGTCCAGGCCGTCGGCTACGGCAACAAGCGGGTCACGGAGGCGATTCAGTCCCAGGCCGCCGCGCTGACGCACTGTTCGAACCTCTTCGTGAACGCGCCGGAGACGCTGCTCGCGTCGAAGCTGGTCGAGCTTTCCGGCCTGGACGGCAAGGTCTTCTTCTGCAATTCGGGCGCCGAGGCGAATGAGGCGGCCCTGAAGCTTGCCCGCCGGTGGGGGCATGCGAACGGCGGTCGCTACGAGGTCGTCACGTTCCGCCAGGGCTTCCACGGCCGGACGCTCGCGACGGTCGCGGCGACGGCGCAGGCCTGGTGTCAGGAGGGCTACGATCCGTTGCCCGTCGGCTTTGCCTATGCGGACTACAACGACTTGGAGAGCGTCAAGGCCGCCGTCAACGAGAAGACGGTCGCGATCTTGCTGGAGGCCGTGCAGGGCGAGGGCGGCGTCACGCCGGCGACGGACGAGTTCATGAAGGGCGTCCGCGCGCTCTGCGACGAGAAGAACCTGCTGATGATCGTTGACGAGGTGCAGACCGGCATGGGCCGCACGGGCACTTGGTTCGCCTGGCAGGGCTACGGCGTCCAGCCCGACCTCTTCACGTGCGCGAAGGCGCTGGGCGGCGGGTTGCCGATGGGTGCGCTCGTCTCGAACGCGAAGCTGGCCGACGTCTTCACGGCATCGTCCCACGCCTCGACCTTCGGCGGCAACCCCGTCGCGGCGGCGGCGGCGAACGCGGTCATTTCCGTTATCGAGGAAGAGGATCTGCTCGCGAACGTGACGAAGGTCGGCGCGCTTCTCAAGGAGGCGTTGCAGAGTTTCGCCGACAAGTACGACAAGATTCTCGCCGTGCGCGGCAAGGGCCTCATGCTGGGTCTCGTCATCGACGGCGACGCGAAGGAAGTCGTGGACGCGCTGGCGGGCCAGGGGCTGCTCGCGCTCACGGCCGGGCCGAACGTCGTGCGTTTCCTGCCGCCGCTTTGCCTTGGCGAAGACGACCTTGAGGACGCGGTGGACATGATTTCCGACGCGCTTGATTGCGTCTACGGCGACTGATTCGCGCCGCTGTCTGATGCGCGGAGGAGAAACGCGGATGAAAGTCCTGCTGCTGGCCGGCGAGGAGTCGGGCATGGTGTACCGCGAGCGGATCGCGGCGGCCATTCGCGGTCGTTGGCCGGGTGCGGAGATTCGCGGCTATGGCGACTATGGCTTCAAGACCGGCGACTTGGCCGTCATGGGCATCGTGCAGGTCTTGAGGCGGCTGTTTTACTTCCTTCGCGTTCGGCGGACGATGGAGCGCGCGATCGACGACTGGCGGCCAGACGTGGTCTGCACGATCGACTATCCGGGACTCAACCTCAGGTTGGCCGCCTACGCGAAAGCGCGCGGCATCCGCGCCGTCCATGTCGTCTGTCCGCAGGTCTGGGCCTGGCACAAGAGCCGCATCCCGAAGATCGAGCGGTCGCTTGACCGGATTTGCTGCTTCTTTCCGTTCGAGCCGAAGATCTTTCGTCCGGGCCTTGGCTTGTTCGTCGGGCATCCGCTTGTCGAGGAAATGCAGGGCGAGATGGCGGCGGGCGAATGCCGAGCGGGGGCGTCCGTTCCGGCGGCGGGGCCGCTTCTGGCCGTCCTGCCCGGCAGTCGGCTTGGGGAGATTCGGCATCACCTGCCGAAGCTCCTTCAGGCCGTTGCGATTCTGAGGCGGGAGTTGCCGGACTTGCGCGTCGTGGTTCCGGCGGCGAACGAGAAGGCCCGTCAGGCGATTCTTGCGCATGGCGGCGCACAGCTGTCGCTGGACGTCCGGCTCGGCGGCGCACGCGCGCTCTTGCGGGAGGCGGATGCGGCGGTGGTCGCGAGCGGCACGGCGACGCTGGAGGCTGCGCTGGCGCGTTGTCCGACCGTCCTCGTCTATCATGTCGATCTTCTGTTCGAGATCATCTGCCGCATAGCCCTCAAGGGCGTGAAGCACATCGGGCTGATCAACATCGTCTGCGAAAAGGCGGGGCGCGACTGTCCGATGCCCGAATTGATCCAGCAGGATTTCACGGTGTCGGGGATGCTGGGCTTTCTGCGTCCGTGGCTGACGGACTCTGCGGCGAATGCGCGGGCGCGCGGGGCACTCGCGGAGGCGGTTGGCCTTTTGAAGACCGACGGGGACGCCATCGAGAAGATCGTCGAGGCCCTGCCCCCTTGTGCGCCGACGGAAAATTCGGTATAATACGTCTCTGTTTCTTCGAAGAGAAACCGAAGCGAACGACTTGAAAGGCAAAAGAAAATGAAGAGCGACATCCATCCGAAGTACGAAGACGCGACCATCACCTGCGCGTGCGGCAACGTCATCCATACCCGTTCGACCAAGAAGGAGATGACGGTCAACACCTGCTCGGCGTGTCATCCGTACTTCACGGGCGCGAAGACGATGGTCGACACGGAAGGCCGCGTCGATTCGTTCAAGAAGCGCTACGCGAAGTTCGCGAAGTAATCGCGGGGCTTTTTGCGTTATGGGAATCGGGCATCTAGGCCGCAGGGCTTGGGTGCCCGTTTCGTGTCATGGTTGACAGCGCGCTGATCGAGGGGCTTTTGACGCGGATTCCCGCTGTGGAGGCCGAATTGGGCGATCCGGCCGTCCTGCAGGACCGCAAGCGTTATCTGGGCGTCTTGGCGGACTACCGGTTCCTCAAGAAGCTGGACTACGCCTATGTCGCCTGGCAGTTGGGCGAGGCGACGGAGCGGGAGCTCTCCGCCGCGCTTCTGAAGCCCGATCCGCTTGAAGACCGTAACGCGGTGATGGAAGTTCGCGCGGGGACGGGTGGCGAGGAGGCGGCTCTCTTTGCGGGCGACCTGTTCCGCATGTATGGCCGCTTTGCGGAGCAGAAGGGCTGGAAGGTCGAGGTTCAGCACGAGAACCGGACGTCGCTGAACGGCTACAAGGAGATCGTCTTCACGGTCAAGGGCGAGGGGGCGTACGGGCTGTTGCGCTTCGAGTCGGGCGGGCATCGCGTCCAGCGCGTGCCCGCGACGGAGGCGCAGGGGCGCATCCACACGTCGGCGGCGACGGTTGTCGTCTTCCCGGAGGCGGACGAGACGGATGAAATCGACATTCCCGAAAAGGACATTCGGATCGATCTCTTCTGCGCCGGCGGTGCGGGCGGCCAGCACGTCAACAAGACGGAGTCCGCCGTGCGCATGACGCATCTGCCGACGGGGCTTGTCGCCGTTTGCCAGGACGAGCGTTCGCAGATTCGCAATCGCGAGAAGTGCTTCGCGACGCTGAAGGCGCGCATCCTCGACTTCAAGCGCCGCGAGGAAGAGGCGAAGGTCGGCGCGGATCGGCTGACCTTGCGTGGCAGCGGCGACCGTTCGGAGAAGATTCGGACGTATAACTTTCCGCAGAATCGCCTGACGGATCATCGCATCGGGCTGACGCTCTATGCGCTTGACCGCATCATTGACGGCGATCTTTCGGAACTGCTGGAAGCCTTGCGGAACAGCGATCTTGACGATCGTCTGAAGTTGGCGTTGACGGAGAAGCAATGAGCGCATCCTCTCCCTCGACCGAAATCTCGAAGCTGCTCGTCATCGCGGGGAAGGGCGACTATCCGCGTTTTGCGATTGCGGGCGCGCGGCGGGCGGGCGTGAAGACGATTGACGTTCTCTCCGTGCGCGGTTCCTGCGAGCGGAAGACGCGCTGCCTTGCGGACGAGGTCTTTCCCTTTGCGGCGGGCGAGAGCGACAAGGCGATTGCCTGGGCGGCGACGCGCGGCTATGACGCGGCGATGCTGGTGGGGCAGGTCAGCCCCCTGTCCCTGTTCAGGGGCAAGTTCGACGAGGCGGTGAAGGGCTGGCTGCGCGAGATGCCGGTCAAGAACGCGCACACGATTTTCGGTCGGCTGGTCGCGGAGTTTGAGCGGGCGGGCGTTCGCATGATCGCGGCGAGTTCGTTCATGGACGGGCATTTCCCGGGCGTGGGGCCGCTCACGGCGCGTGACCTGACGCCGCTGGAGCGCGATGACGTTCGCCGGGGGCAGGAAGTCGCGCTGGACGTCGGTCGCCATGACGTCGGGCAGACCGTTCTCGTGAAGTCGGGAATGGTCCTTGCGGTCGAGGCGTTCGAGGGCACGAATGCGGCGATTTGTCGTGCGGGGCGCCTGGGGCGGGGGGCTGTTCTCTTCAAGGCGGCGCGCGAGGGGCATGACTGGCGGTTTGACATTCCCGTCGTGGGGCTGACGACGCTCAAGAAGATGCGCCGCGCGGGCGTGACGGCGCTGGGCTTTCAGGCGGGGCGGCTTCTCCTGCTTGACCGCGAGAAGGTCGTTGCGTTCGCGAATCGTCACGGCATGGCGATCGTGGGCATTGATTCGGGGCTTCCGCCGGCGCCGTTGCGCCCCTAATCGCGTCGCCTACTTCTCGGACTCGGCCGTCGGCGCAAAGGTGGCAATGCGTGGCGTGTCCGTTTCCGTCGCGCGGCGGACGGTGAAAACGGCTGAGACGGCTCCGTCCGGAATCTTGTGCGCGGGACGGTAGGACTCCTTGATCGTCCGGCGGAAGGGCGTTCCGACCGAAGTCCCGTTTGGATCGCGGAAGTCGATCGTCAGTTCGGCCGGGCCGGGGGCGAGCCGCAGGTTCGCGCGGACTTTCCGGTCGTCGGGGCGGAGCGTCAGCTCCTTGCGCGCGAGCAGGCGCGCGGGGTCGTCGGCCTTGTCCGCCAAAACGACCCGCGTTTCCGTGACGGTTCGCGCCGAGGGCTTCAGGACGACGGCGAGAAGGGCGGCGAGCACGGCGGCCCCGAGCGCGACGGCGAGCCCAAGCCATCGCCGGGGACGAGGGGCTGTGCCGCGCGCCATGACGGAGGCGACGGAGAACGGCAGGAAGCGAAACTCGACTGTTCGGGCCGTGGAATCGTAAAGGACGTAAGAGGATTGGCAGATGCCGTTCGCTTCGCGCGGATAGCCGACGGAGCCGGGATTGACGATGTAGCGCTTGTTCGACTCCAGCGTGAAGTCCTGCGGGCCGGTGAGATGGACGGTTCCGCTGTCGCCGACGACGGCGAGAGCCGGGACGTGCGTGTGCCCCACGAACAGCAGGGGCGCATCCGTCGCCGCGAAGTTGGCGGCGGCCCCTTCGGCGTCATCGACGTAGTAGAACTTCGGCGGATCGACGAAGTCGCCGTGTGCGGCGCGCGCACTGTCGAGCGTGCCGACGTAGGGAAGGGCCTTCAGCCAGGCGAGGTCGTCGGCGGACAGGGCGGCGCGATGGCGCGTGACGGCATCGGCGGCGAGGCCGTTGAAGGCCTCGGAACTGCCGCGTCCGGAGACGGCGTCGTCGTGGTTTCCGGCGAGGACGAGGGAGGCCGTTCGGCGCACGAGCGCGAGCGTCTCCGCCGGAAGCGGCCCGTAGCCGACGACGTCGCCCAGACAGACAATGCGGTCGGCGGCGTTCCGCGCGGCGTCGTCAAGGACGCGGCGGAGGGCCTCGACGTTGGCGTGAATGTCGGAGAGGATGGCGTATTTCATCTCTGACGCATAGTTTACCATGGCTTCGGCGGTGCGTCAACAGGGCGGAAATTTGATATAATTTCCGCCTAACGGTATGTTCAACCTTCAACTTTAGGATTTTCGTCCCCATGGCACGGATACACGGCATCGCCGGCGAGTGGGCGCGCGTCAAAGGAATGGTCGCGGGCCTTTGGCCTCTTTTCCTGGGCGTGTTCGCGGCCGGGTTTGCGCTCGCCCTCTTTTTCGTCGCGCCGCTTCTGGCGGCAACGCTGCTCGTCGCCGCGCTCGTCTGGGTGATTGTCAGCCTGATGCGAGGGCTGCGGCATGTCGAGCGGTTTTTCAAGGGCGCGCGCGGCGAGGAGAAGGTCGCGGGGATTCTCGCGAACTTGCCCGATGCCTACCATGTCTTCAATGACTTTGCGGCCGGGCGCGCGCACGTCGATCATGTCGTCGTCGGGCCGGGCGGCGTCTTTTCGGTCGAGACGAAGGCGTGGCGCGGCGTCGTCACGGTGGAAGACGGGCGCATTCTCCTGAACGGCCAGCTGCCCGACCGCGACCCGCTTGCGCAGACGCTCAAGGAGGCGACGCTTGTGCGCGCCGCCCTCGCGGCGAAGGGCTGGGACGGCGGGGTCACCCCTGTCCTCGTCTTCGCGTCGGATGCCTTTGCCGCGCATCGCGCGGACGTGCGCGGCGTTGTTGTCATCAACTCGAACGAACTGAAGGCCGGCTTCGCGTCCGATCGCGTCGTCATTTCGCCGGCCGAATGCGACCGTCTGGTCGGTCTGATGGAGATTCACGCATGAAGAAGATCGTGTGGGTGGTTTGGGTGCTTGCGGCGGGGGTGGCGGCTGAAGCCGCCACCTTCGACAAAGACCTCTCGGGGGCGGCGGGCGAAGCGAGCGGCGTTGCGACGCGCGTCGAGCCGCGCAACTACTATGGGCGGATTGCCCAGCGCTTCGGCGCCATGCTGCCGAAATGCCATGTCCTCCAGCAGCCGCTCAACGACGAGATCTCGCGGCGGGCCTGGACGAACCTCGTCACGTTCTACGACTTTGACCATTCCGTCTTCCTCAAGTCCGATCTCGACCGCCTGGCCGCGCGCGAGGCGACGCTGGACGACGAAATCGGCCGTGGCGACGTCTCGTTTGGCTACGACCTCTACAACCTCTACGTCGTGCGTCTGCGCGAGCGCATCGACTTCGCGACGAACCTCCTCGTGTACGGCACGTGGGACTTCTCGACGGACGAGACGTACCGCATCAAGCGCAAGGACGCGCCG
>CAYQUI010000066.1:0-7802 GCA_964420685.1 uncultured Lentisphaeraceae bacterium
CGTCGATAATTTCGACTTTCGTGAAGTCCGCGCCGTCATTCGCCTCGATAGCCGCATTCAGCGCAACCGCGAGGGACGAGTACTTCGCCTCCCCAATCTTGGCGACCGCCGCTTCTTCTACGGCTTGTGCCGCAGTCGTTCCAAAAAGCAGCGCGCAACATCCGCAGACCGCCGCCAAAAACTTGCCTGTTTTCATCGTCCCCCTCTCTTTTCAGGAGAAAGATTCACTTTCTTCAACGAACCGTCACCCGGCAGAGCGCCGAAGAAATCCAAATGAATCCTTCCTCTCCCGAAAAAAAAAGTGGCGCGTATTATACCCCCCCCCCCCCCCCCCTGTCAAGGGGGAAATTCACTTTTTTTGCACTTTTTCATCAAGCATCGTGTGCCCTACCCCCAACACGCCCGCAAAAAGCACAAATGCCTGCGAAAAGATCGCAGGCACGTATCCGTCCGAGGCCCGAAAAGTTGCGTCCTCATCTCTTCGTCGCACGCACTCGACCTTGGGCATCACGATAAGTCGCTTTGCCAGCCCTGTCCGTCGTCATCGAACCCTGGACGCGGCCGCTCGCGTCGCGAAAGGTTGTCTTGCCGTTGCGGTCGGTCGTCCTTGTTCCCTGAACGCGCCCCAGACTGTCGCGGTATGTTGTCTTGCCGTTGCGGTCGGTCGCCTGGGACCCCGTCACGCGGCCACGCGCGTCGCGGTACGTGGTCTTGCCGTTGCGGTCGGTCGTTTGCGTGGCCTGAATTCGTCCGAGATGATCCCGATACGTGGTCTTGCCCGTTCGATCCGTCGTGGCCGTTCCCGTGATTCGCCCCTGAGCATCCCGATAGGTGACTTTTGTGCCCGCAAAAGCGACAGTTCCAGCCAAACCCACGCAAACCGCAACTAGAAGATTTTTCATGTCCATCGTCCTGTTTCCTTTCTTTTCATTTGCGTTTACCCCCTGCTAGGGAAGCCTCCCCGAAGAATCTGACAGACGCAAATGCGAATTTGCTATAATTCACGCCCGGTCGGCGGAGCACGCCGCCACGAACCAAGCGAAAGGACTCTCCAGACATGCTGTTTGAACTCGACAAGGCGAAATGCGTCCGCTGCGGGGCCTGCGTGCGTGACTGCGCGTTCGGTGCCCTCAAGGCCGATGCCGACAACTCTCCCTTTCTCAAGAACGAAAAGGCCTGCATGCGCTGTCAGCACTGTCTCGCCGTCTGCCCCAAGGGCGCGGTCACGTTCGACGGCTACCGTCCCGAAAATTCGGTCGCGACGGACGGTCTGGCCCTTCCGTCGGCGAAGGCCGTCGAGAACTGGCTTCAGGTGCGGCGTTCCGTCCGCCACTTTCAGGAGGCCGACGTCGATCCGGCGACGCTTGACCGCATGCTCCGTGTCCTCGGCAACGTGCCGACCGGGTGCAATGCCCGCTCGCTCACGTTTACCTGCTTTCCGACGCGGCAGGCGACGGACGATTTCCGGAAACGCTTCATCCGTGCCATCGAGGAGCATCGCGACGGCACGAAACTTCTGCCGCGCTGGCTGGCCGTCCCGGCCATCAAGCTGCGCAACGGAAAGTCCGACATCTTCTTTCGCGGCGCGCCCGGGCTTCTGATCGTCTCGTCCGACGAGACGAACCGCGCCGTCACCACGCCGCGCGAAGACGTGGCGGCGACTTGCGCCGCCTTCGAACTGCTGGCGAACGCGCACGGCCTCGCGACCTGCTGGTGCGGCTTTCTCCAGCTCGTTCAGAAGGAGATTCCCGAAATCCTCGAGAAGACGGTGGGGATTCGCCGGACGACACCGTTCTGCGCCATGCTCTTCGGCCTTCCGGCCGTCACGTACCCACGCGGCGTCCAGCGCGCCGACTACGCGCGGATCGTCTACGCCGGGAACTGAACGGGACGGCCTTCACGTCCTCTTGCGCAGGGCGGCCGCACGAACGGCAACGTTCAGCGCGAGGATTGCGGCCGCGACAACGAGCGCGGCGCCCCAGCCCATGCGATGCATCTCCTCGAACGGCGAATCCATCGTCGCGCTCGTGATGAAGACGGACGCGGAGGGCGTCGGACCCGTGAAATAGCCCGTCGGCCAGGCATCGGCGTAGAGTGCCGTGAAAAGGAGCGGGGCCGTCTCGCCCGAAACGCGCGCGAGGGCGAGCAGGATGCCCGTGAGAAGTCCGCCCTTCGCCGCGCGACAGACGAGCCCCAGCGTGACGCGGGTGCGCGTCGCGCCGAGGGCCAGCCCCGATTCGCGCATCGTGTCCGGCACGCCCGCCAGCTGGTCTTCCGTCGTGCGAACGACGACCGGGAACATGAGGATCGCCAGCGCGACCGAGCCGGCGAAGCCCGAGAAGTTCCCCGTCGTCGCCACGAGAACGCCATAGACGAAAAGGCCGACGACGACGCTCGGCACGCCCATGAGCGCATTCACCGAAAAACACACGAGCACGGCAAGGCGTCCGCCTTTCCCGAACTCGGCCAGCCAAATGCCGGCGGCGAGCGCCGGGGGGATCGCGAGCGCGGCCGCACCGCCCGTGATGAACAGCGTGCCCAGGAGGGCGTTCGCAATGCCGCCGCCGACTTCGCCGTAGGGCTTTGAGACGTGCGTCAGGAATTCGAGCGACAGGGCGCTCGCGCCCTCGCGCACGATCGTCCAAAGAATCCACGCCATCACCGCCAGCGCGAGCAGCGTGGCAAAGGCGGAAAAGCCGCGCATCAGGGCATCCGTCGCCTTGCGGAAGGTCGCGGTTCGTGCGTTCATGTCGTCAGCTCCTTTCCGCGACCAGCCGCTGTGTCGCAATCTGAAGGACGAATTCGAGCATCAGCAAAATCACGCCCAGCCCAAAGAGCGCGCTCTTGTGAAGGCCGTCCGCCTCGGCGAAGTCGTTCGCAAGCGTCGCGGCGATCGTCGTGCAGCCGTCGAAGAGTCCCGCCGGAATCGCGCTCACGCCGCCACAGACGAACAGGACGGCCATCGTCTCGCCGAGCGCACGTCCAAGCCCGATGAGAATGCCGCCGACGAGGCCGCGTCGCTGCGCCCGCACGACGACATGCCAGACGGCCTCCCAGCGCGTGCAGCCAATGCCGCGCGCGGACTCGACCAGTGCGACGGGCGCTTGGGCCAGAACGTCGCGCATGACGGCGGAAATGTAAGGGAGGATCATGAGCGCAAGGACGAGCGCCGCCGGCAGGAGGCCGAAGCCCGTCGTCTCGACGCCCAGCCGGCCGAGGCCGTCTTGAAGGAGGGGACAGAGGACGAAAAGCCCCCACATGCCGTAGATGACGCTGGGAATCGCGGCCAGCAGGTCAAGCGCATGGGCGAGGGGCTTGGAGGCCCAGGAAGGCCCGCTGTTCACGAACAGGGCGGCGGCGAAGGCGAGCGGAACGGCGAGGACGAGGGCAAGCGCGGTTGTCGCAAGCGTGCCGACGAGCGCAGCGCCTGCGCCGAACGTGGCGGAGCCGGGATCCCATTCGGACGAGAAAAGGAACGACCAGCCGGCCGTCCGCCAAATGTCCGCCGAGGCCATGCCCAGTTCGACGACAAGCGCGACGGAAAGGACAAGCCCCAACGCCGCCCCCGCGAGGCACGTATACTTGAACAGCGAATCGGTTGGCATTCTCACGTTTCCACCTTCTCCCTTTGACTGCCGCACAGTATGCGCTTTCCCTGTTAGCGGCGAATCAGCGTTTTGTGAAAATCGCGTTAGCCCTTCCGGCGACGCGACCGTGAGACCGAGAACTGTCCGCTCCTTTGGCGGCGTCCGCTAGGGGAACGTGACGCGGTCGAGGAGGAAGGCGAGCACCATGTCGTCGCCCATGTTCGCGCGATCGCTTTGACGATAGGCGTCTTCGACGGCCTCGACATTGCGGAACGCCAGATGGCGCGGCAGTTTCCCCGCGACCATCATCTGCCGCACAAAGCTCATGAGCGTGCGGTAGAACGCCTTGCGGACGAGCGGGACGTCCGCGTCGTCGGCCTCGTCCTTCAGTTCCTTCAAGACCGCCGCAAGCGCGGCGGCGTCCTTCGCGGCAAAGGCCGCCGCGACCCGCTCATACGCCTCGCCCGACAGGATGCCGGGCGGCAGCGGCAGATCCATGCGCTGCGACCGCGAGACGATCGTCGGCAGAATGCCGTCCGGCTGATCCGTGAGCAAAAGGTAGAGCGTCTGCGGCGTCGGCTCCTCCAATGACTTCAGAAAGGCGTTTGCCGATTCAGGCCGAAGCCGATCCGCGCCCACGATGACGCCGACCTTCCAACCGCCCGAAAACGCCGCCAGGGACATCGGCCCGACGATCTTCCCGCGCATCGCATCGACGGAGATGATGCGCGCCTTGCCGTCCGGTTCGAGCCAGGCGATGTCAGGATGCGATCCGTTCTCGACCTGCGCCACTTCATTCGGGAAAAGCTTGAGAAGGATGCGCCGGACGAGTTCCGCGCCATTCCCGCGCACATCGCCGACGATGAGATAGCCATTCGCCGCATGCCCCGTGTCAATGGCACGGGAAATCAGCGCAAACGCTTCCGAGACTTCCATCGAATCCCTCCTCCCTTTCGTTCACCAGCCGCGTCAACGTCCCTTCCGCGCACGGCGACGGAAGAGCGCGCGCACCGCGTCAACGTACGGGCGATCTGTCGCGACCGGCAACGTCTCGATCCCCGTCTTGAGGAAAAACGTGCGCAGTTCCTCGTCCTCGGACGCCGCGCGCGCCGCGAATGCGCACCGCACGGCCGCGCTCGACGTATCGACGAGGACAAGCTCGCCCGTCTCGGGGTCTTCAAGCTCGACCAAACCGACGTCCGGCAATGTCCGCTCCGCCGGATCGCTCACGGGCACGCCGACAAGATCATGGCGACGCGCCGTCGCACGAAGGAGGCGGGCGACGGCCTGGCCGTCGAGCTGCTTGGCCGTCCGGACGCCGGGCATCAGGAAATCGCTGACGAGAAAGACGACGGCGCGACGCTTCTGGACGCCGTTCAGGAACTTGAGTGCGCCCGCAATGTCCGTTCCGCCCTGTGCATCGTCCTCGGCGGCCAGCACCTCGCGCACAAGCCGCATGACCGCATCGCGGCCCTTGCGCGGCGGGATGTACTTGACGATCCGGTCGGAGAAGAGGACGAGCCCGATCTTGTCCTGATTGCGAATCGCCGTCAGCGCAAGAAGCGCGGTCACCTCGGCGGCGAGTTCCATCTTCGAACGGCGAACGCTGCCGTAGCCCTGCGAACCCGAGACGTCCACGAGAAAGAGAATCGTCAGTTCGCGTTCCTCGGCGAAACGCTTGATGTACGGCACGCCCGTCTTCGCCGTCACGTTCCAGTCAATCGTGCGCACGTCGTCGCCGGCCTGGTAGGGGCGCACCTCGTCGAATTCAACGCCCTGCCCCTTGAAGGTGGAGTGGTAATCGCCCGCCAGCTGGTCGTCGATCAGCCGGTTCGTGAGGATTCGAATCTTCCCCACCTTCGCCATCAACTCTTTTACGTCCGTCATGATAAAACCTGTACTTTCATTCACACGAGAAGTCCGTCCGTCCTCAGCTGATGGAACGAATTTCCTTCTCACTTTTCTCCTTACTCATCACCTTGCTTTTCTCCTGACTTTTTCGTCCCATTCAGGCATCAAGGTGACGAGATCCACAACAGGAATTCAGCGATTAAATCTAATTTGTAGATTCAATTTCAACAAATAATCGCCCGTTTTGCCATCCGGCATCAGCTCCATATATTCGTGCCGAGTTGTTGATGCCCGTTCAAAAATCGTTGATTCATAAAGGTATTTCTCAAATAGATTTGTATTGTAGACATAGAGTGCGACAAGGCGCCCGTCCGGCAAAACGACAATATACCCGCCAGACGCATCTTCCTTGCCCTCCCAGACCTCTGTCGGCAGAAAACCAAGTGCACAAGCGCGTAAAAATCGCTTGATCTTGATCTCGCAATAGTTCTTGCGCGTCCTAGAGCAATATGGTTCTTTCAAGCTTAACAACTCGACCGCCTTGCTCAACTTATCGGATTCTCGAAAAGAACCAAGCCTTTCTCCATCCTGCTTTGTCAATAAAATCTGATCAAAATAATGCGCCTTGACCAAATCTGAAATCATCAGCGGCAACGCCGAATCAACAATATCAAGATTGTCCGCGAAAGTAGACTTCTCAAACGCCTCATGCTCGATTGAAGTTGCCCAATTTTTGATAGCCCGACAACGAGCCATGATCTTTCGAGGTCCAGAAATGCCATTGATGCTTTCTGCCTGACGGGGTGTCAATCCCTTCACACGATAGAGAATATTTGTCGCATGAGAGGCGTTTAGGAGCGTTGGTGGCGCACCAATCCCCGATTTAATACTAAACCCTAAACACTGATGATATCCCAAGGCTGGGCTGTCCACAATCAATCCCAAATCGCGTTTCGCGGTCTGACGCTTCAGCGAAGAAGGGTTCTTCAGTTGCTTAAATCCAAATCTCTTCAACTCCGACGCTTCGACAGGTAATTCAAACGCCCCTTTTGGACTTTTAGCGGAAGAAATCGACCTGAAGAGTTGACTGGCCCGTTTCAGCATGTTCACCTGATTCGTCTGTACCGTATGACACTGTCCGTCCAAATCCGTGTACGCAAAAACCACCCCGCCGCGCCCATCTAGCGTCGCTCGCGTATCTCCACGAACAACTTCAAGAATACGTGCGTATTCCGTATCTGACGGCAACATATCCCTATCTGCCTGACACAGTCTTCCGTCCGCCAAAAGACGCAATACGACATACGGTTCGCTCCATTCGCCCTTATTGCCACGGAACACGCCCTTGGTCATATTATTTGGCCTTCCTTGACTTATCCACCGCTTCAATTCGCGCAACGATCCCCTCCGCGATTCGCTCAATCACTGGAATTGAAACGCTGTTCCCAAATTGCTTGTAAAGATGGACGTCGCTCAACACAAACTTGAACTCTTCCGGAAATCCTTGAAGCCGCGCCCACTCGCGTGGCGTCATCTTCCGGATGCCCTCCTTGTTAATTGACCCGCGAATATGCGTTACGGGAACAAGTCCTTTTGGCGTGCCTCCCTCTTCTTTGAGAAGATTCGTCTCGCGCCCCATGCCGCCACAGACAATCGCCCCCGACACACCGTCCCAATCACGAATGACATAGCCGAAGCCGTGACCTGCGGCCTCATGCCGTGCCCGGTGGCGACGAAGCGTTTCAACATACACATCGCTCAGAAAATATTTCGCCGAGACGTTTCGTTCACGAATGTCGTTGAGCGTAACCTTTATCCCAAGCGGTTCTGGGAACTGAAATTCATAACCGTCTTCCGCATAGTCGTCACGAAACGCGACCATATAGATGCGCTCCCGCGTCTGTGGCACGCCGAAATCCTTGCTGTTCAGAATCTTGTAGTAGAACCGATAGCCGATGGATTCGAACTCGTTCTTGATGACCTTGAATGTGTTGCCCTTGTCATGAATATACAGACCCTTCACATTTTCGCAAAAAACAGCCTTGGGTCGATGCCTTTCGCAAATCCTCACCACCTCGGCAAACAACGTTCCCCTGGACATTCCCTTGTAGAAATCGTTGAACCCAAGACGCTTCCCCGCCAAACTGAACGCCTGACACGGAAATCCCGCACAGACGATATCAAACTCGCGAGGAATCAAGTCATGTGTTTCCTGCTTCGTAATATCCCCTGCGGGCACATCACCAAAATTCGCTTCGTAGGTCTTTTGTGCTGCCAAGTCGAATTCAGAGGTAAACACGCACTTGCCGCCACAACGCTGCAAGGCAATTCGGAAACCACCAATGCCTGCAAAGAGGTCAATGA
>CAYQUI010000067.1:0-7679 GCA_964420685.1 uncultured Lentisphaeraceae bacterium
GTGAAGACGGTCGTGTCACCGTACGAGACGGTGACGGCCCCGGCGGCCTGCTGCGCCAGAAGCCCGGTCTCGATCACGAGGTCCGTCCCCGCGATGTTGACCTTGAACTGCTTTGCACCTTCCATTGGTGTTCTCTTTTCTTTTCCCTTGGTCTGAAATTAGCGGCGGAGGCCGAGCTTCTTGATGAGATCCTGGTACTTGGCCGCGTCCTCGCGCTTCAGGTAGTCGAGGAGGCTGCGGCGGTTCTGGACCTTGCGGAGGAGGCCGTAGCGGCTCGAATGATCCTTCTTGTTCGCCTTGAGATGCTCGGTGAGGGCCGCGATTTCCTTGGTGAGAATCGCGATCTGGACTTCGGAGGAGCCCGTGTCGCGGTCGTGACGCTGGAATTCGTTCTTGATGGCGGCCTTGTCGATCTTCATGTTCTGTGTCTTTCTTCGTTTTGTTCCGCGTGCTGGGAGGTTCGCCCGACAAAGGACACGGCCATCACTCGATGACCCCCGCGACAGGGATAACCTCCTGAGACAGCCGCAGATTGGCGCATATTATATCAAAACTGCGGACAGAATAACAAGGGGTGCGCGCAAATGTCCCGCACCCCCCATCTCCCGCGCTAGACGATCTGGTACGCCTTGAACGGCGCACGGTCGGTCTCGGTCGTGCCGCGCGACCAGGCGCGGACAATCCCGCGCGCCCGGTCGAGGTCGGCCTCGGACTTCAGGTCGGGGACAAACGCCGTCGGGCCCGGGACTCCCTCCGCCGCGAGAACCGTCCCCATCCCCGTCAGCTGCGCCAGACGCGCATTCTCGCCCGCGTCGCGTCCAAGGACGACGCCCGACCCGTCCGGCAAGCGGAAACGACGGCCGACCGTTAGCAACTCGATGAGCGCGCGGTCCTTCAGGCCCTCGTGCGCCATCAGGTCGCGAAGCTTGCGCCCAAATGCCGCCTCCGTCAACTTGCAGCCGCCGGCCGGCGAAGGATAGCCCGTAATGCCGAATTCCGCCGCCAGCGCAATCTGGCGGTCGCGGGCACGCCCGGAGATGTCCAGGAGCTTCGTCCGGTCGAGCTTGCCCTCCACCTCCGGAATCGTCGGCTCCAGAAACTGCGCCGAAAGCGGCCGCACCAGGCGCCCTTTCAGGCCGGAGGCCTTCTCGACCGTCTGGAGCGACTGCGCGTTCTGGCTCATCGGCCGCTGGCCGCGCACTTCGCCCGTCGCGACGAAGTCATAGCCAAGCCGCGCCATCAGTTCGCCCGCGCGGCGAATCATGCGCGCATGGCAGTCGATGCAGGGATTCATCGCCCCGCCGAAGCCATGCGGCGGATTCTCCAGAAGCTCGACCTCGTCCGCCAGGAAGTCGATGACGTGCAGCTTCACGCCCAGGGCCTTCGCCGCCGCGACGGCCCGTTCGCTGCCGAAGAACGGCGTCTCGAACGCGACGGCCTCAACCGTCGCGCCCGCGCGTTCGAGGACGCGAACCGCCAATTGGCTGTCCAGCCCGCCGCTCAAAAGAGAAAGACCTCTGCAACTCATCTCATTCCTTCCTTTTCATCCCCGCCCGGCAACGGCCGCGTCAGAACTTCCGCTTGTGCGAGAGAACCATGAACACGGCGGCAAGGACGGCCGCAAGAAGCCCGGAGAAGCCCATCACGAGCGCAAAGGCGTTCGGGCTGGACTGGAACGGCAACGCGATGTTCATGCCATAGAGCGACGCGACGAGCGTCGGCACGGCGAGGAAAATCGTCGCGGCCGTCAGGTACTTCATCACGTTGTTCAGGTTGTTGTTGATGAGCGAGGCGAACGTGTCGAGCGTGCCGTTCAAGATGTTCGCGTGGATGGTCGCCGTCTCCAAGGCCTGCTGGTACTCGACCATCGCGTCCTCCAGGTAGTCGCGGTCGTCCTCGGACAGCGTGAGCTGCCGCGCCGTGTTCGCGCGCGCAAGGGCGATCGTGTCGGCCTTGAGGGACGTCGTGAAGTAGACGAGCGTCTTCTCGATCTGGAACATCTTGAGGAGGACTTCGTTCGAGATCGACTCGTGCAGCTTGTCCTCCAGCGCCGTCGTGCGGTTATGGACGTCGTTGATGTAGCGCAGGAAGAGGACACCCGCGTGCCAGAGGAGACGAAAGGCGAAGCGATACTTGTCGGACGGCGGGCAGACGCGGCGGATCTGGTCGAGGAACGCCGTCGTCACGGGCGTCTGCGCACTGCAGACGGTAATGACGGACGAACCGGAGAGGATGATGCCAAGCGGAACCGTGCGGTAAGGCGAGACGGCCTCCTCCTCGTCCTCCGGCGGAATCGACATCGGCACGTGGACGATGAGGAGCGAGGCGTCGTCCTCGTAGTCGAAACGCGGCCGTTCGCCCGCGTCGAGGGGGTCCGTGAGGAAATCGCGCGGCACCTGGCTGTACGAGAGGACGGCTTCCAGCTCGGTCGTCGAGGGATCGACGAGATTGACCCAACAGGAAAACGCGAACTCGGACGTCTCCCGAAGCCCGCCGTTTTCCCACCTGTAGATCGACATCATGGCCGAGCCCTCCCCTCCTGCCCCTACGCCCGCTTCATCTGCGGGAAGAGGACGACGTCGCGAATCGAGTCACAGCCCGTCAGGAACATGACGAGCCGGTCGACGCCGAAGCCCAGCCCGCCCGTCGGCGGCATGCCGCATTCAAGGGCGCTGATGAAGTCCTCGTCAATCTTCTCGGTGTCCTCGCCGGCCTGGTGCTCCAGGGCCTTGCGCTGCTCGATCGGGTCGTTCTGCTCGGTATAGCCGGGACAGAGCTCGCGGCCCGCGACGACGAACTCGAAGACGTCCACAAGCGACGGGTCGTCCTTGCACGCCTTGGCGAGCGGCACGAACTCGTGCGGAATGCGCGTCACGAACGTCGGCTGAAGGAGGGTCTTCTCGATCATCTTGTCGTAGACCTCGTGCGTCAGCATCAGCTCGGTCGTCACGCCGTCAAGCTCAAGGTTGACGTCCTTCTCCTTCGCGAGCGCCTTCGCCTGGGCGAGCTGCGCGTCAAAGGGCTTCTCGAACCAGTCGTCGCCCATGAGGCCCTTGACGAGATCCTTGTATGCGACGCGGCGGTAGGGCGGCGTGAAGTCGATCGGGATCTTCTTCTCGCCGTACTCGACCACGCGCGTGCCGATCACCGTGTCGCAGAGGTGCGGCAGAAGCCCCTCCATGATCGCCTCCATCGACGTGCGGTCTCCGTAGGCCTCGTAGATCTCGCAGACCGTGAACTCGGGGCTGTGCGTACGGTCAAGGCCCTCGTTGCGGAAGTCCTTGCCAAGCTCAAAGACCTTGTTCATGCCGCCCACGAGAAGGCGCTTGAGGTAGAGCTCCGGCGCGATGCGCATGACGAAGTCCTGATCCAGCGCGTTGAAGTGCGAGATGAAGGGCTTTGCGGCCGCGCCACCCGCCTGGTTCTGGAGAATCGGCGTCTCGACCTCGGCAAAGCCCTTCGACCACAGGTACTTGCGGATCTCCATGATGATCTTCGAGCGGACGTAGAAGCGCGCGCGCGTCTCGTCGTTCGTCATGAGATCGACGTAGCGGCGGCGGTAGCAGTCCTCCTGGTCGGCGAGGCCGTGAAACTTCTCCGGCGGCTGCTCCAGCGCCTTCGCGAGCATCGTCCACGCCGTGACGACGAGCGACTTCTCGCCCTTCTGCGTCGTGAAGAGCGTTCCCTCCGCGCCGATGATGTCGCCGAGGTTCAGGAGCTTGAACGCGGCGAACGCCGTCTCGGAGAGGACGTCGCGCTTGAAAATGAGCTGGAAGCGGCCCGTCCCGTCGTTCAACGTGCAGAAGTTCATCTTGCCCATGCGGCGAATCATGAGGAGACGCCCGGCGACACGGACGGACTTGCCCTCCTCAAACGCGACGCGGACGGACGCGAGGTCTTCGTGGTCGTACTTGCAGCCATAGGGTTCGTAGCCCATCTCGGCAAGCGCCTTCATCGACTGAAGACGCTGCGCGCGGTATTCGTTCGTTTCCTGTGCCATGATGGCGCGTATTATACCATTTTGAACCGCCCTTTGGCACGGACATTCGCGCGTTCGTCCGTCCGCCCGCAAAAAAGAGACGAGACCCGCGATTTCTCGCCGGTCTCGCCCTCTGGTGTCGCTGTCCGCGAAGCTCAGTTGAGCTCCATGCGGCCACGACGGCTGCGGTTGCGGATACGCGCGCGCTGCGATTTCTTGCGCGCCTTCACGCACGGCTTCTCGAAGTAGCGGTCGTCGCGGAGCTTCTTGATGAGGCCCTCCTTGTCGAGAACCTTCTTCAGACGCTTGAGACCGCGTTCGACGGACTCGCCCTTCTTGAGCTTAAGCACGATTGCCATTGTCACACACCCCCTTTCAGTCGGCTGAGAAGTGGATGTTTACTTGGCCTCGGAGTCGGCCGGAGCCGCCTCGGCGGGCTTCGCGGCGACGGCTTCGCCCGCCGTGACCCACTGAAGCACGCACATTTCCGCCGCGTCGCCCCGGCGCGTGCCGAGCTTGACGATGCGGGTGTAGCCGCCCTTGCGGTCCTTCATCGACGGCGCAATCTTGTCGAAGAGCTTCTGCACGGCCTTCGGGTCGAGCAGACGGGAGGCCGCGAGACGACGGGCCGCGAGATCGCCCTTCTTGGCGACCGTCACGATCCTGTCGGCGTCCTTGCGCGCTTCCTTCGCCTTCGGCAGGGTCGTCTTGATCGACTCCGCGAGGATGAGGTTGGTGACGAGGCTCTTCATGAGCATCTTGCGATGCTTCGACGAGCGCCCGAACTTCTTCATGACTCTCTGATGACGCATGTTTGCAATTCCTTACTTCGTCTTCTTCTCTTTGTCTTTGTCCTTGGCTTCCATCAGCTCGGGATCGAACTTGTAGCCGAGCGAGAGGCCCATCTCCACGAGCTTCGCCTTGATCTCGGTAAGCGACTTCTTGCCGAAGTTGCGGTACTTGAGCATGTCGGCCTCGGTCTTCGAGATCAGCTCGCCGACCGTGGAGATGTTCGCGTTGTTGAGGCAGTTCGCCGCCCGGACGGACAGCTCGACCTCGTTCACGGACATGTTCACCAGCTTGCGAAGCCGTTCGCGCTCGTCAGCGTCCTTGCTGCCCGTCGGGACGATCTCAATCGTCTCGGCGCCCGCATAGTCGACGAAGACGTCGAGGTGGCGGCGCAGAACCGCGCCCGCCGTCTTGAGCGCCTCCTCCGGCGAGATGCGGCCATCCGTCCAGACGTCGAGAACGAGCTTCTCGTAGTCCGTGCGCTGGCCAACGCGCGTGTTCTCCACGAGGAAGTTCACGCGCGTGACGGGCGAAAAGATCGAGTCGATCGCGATGCGCCCAATCTCCTGGTCCGGCCGCTTGTTTCCGTCCGCCAGACAGAAGCCGCGGCCCGTGCGGACCTCGCACTCCATCTCCAGCGTACCATCGACGTCGAGCGTGCAGATTTCCTGCTTCGGATTCAACACCTGGACGTTGTTGTCCTGCGCAAAATCGCCCGCCGTCACCGTGCACGGACCCGTCGCCTTGAGCACGATCTTCATCGGATCGCGCGTGTAGGTCTTCAGAAGGACACGCTTCAAGTTGAGGATGATGTCCGTGACATCTTCCGTGCAGCCCTTGATCGTCGAGAACTCGTGGTTGACGCCTTTGATCTTGACGGACGAGATCGCCGCCCCCTCGATCGAGCTCAGAAGAACACGACGGAGGGAGTTGCCGATCGTCCGCGCATAGCCGATCTCGAAAGGTTCCGCGACAAACCGCGTGTACGTCGCGGTCTTGCCTTCGTCCAGGACCTGGACGTTATGCGGCATCTCGAAAGGGCTTAAACGGATAGGCATGTATGACCCCCTTAAATAGGTTGACGATAGGACTCCGATTAGCGGGAGTAAAGTTCGACGATGGCCTGCTCGTCAACGATCGGCGCGATCTGCTCGCGCGTCGGGACAGCCAGGATCTCAGCCTTGAGGTTGGCCTTGTCAAACTGCATCCACACGGGAAGCTGCGCACCCGTCGCGGCCTCGACCGAACGGTTCGCGGCATCCTTCGACTTCGCGGCGTCCTTGACGGACACGACGTCGCCGACCTTGAGGACATGCGACGGAACGGCGGCCTTGCGGTCGTTCACGAGGATGTGCCCGTGCAGCACGAACTGACGCGCGGCGCGGCGGCTCGGCGCAAACCCGAGACGGTAGACGATGTTGTCCAGACGCATCTCGAGCATCTTCAGCAGGTTCTCGCCCGTGACGCCGTCCTTGCGGAGGGCCTCCTCGAAGAAGCGGTGGAACTGCAGCTCGCCCATGCCGTACTGACGACGGAGCGACTGCTTCTGGCGAAGCTGGCTGCCGTATTCGGACATCTTCTTCATGCGGCGACCGACATGCATGCCAGGCGCACCCGTGCCCTGATCAATCGGGCACTTGGCCATATAGCAGCGCGCGCCCTTGAGGAAGAGCTTCTGCCCTTCGCGGCGGCACTGACGACAAACGGGACCAGTATAACGACCCATGATTAGACCCTCCTGCGCTTGCGAGCGCGGCAACCATTGTGCGGCACCGGCGTGGTGTCGGTAATCTGCGTGACGCGAATGCCCGCAGCCTGAATCGCGCGGACCGCGCTCTCGCGGCCGGCGCCGGCGCCCTGCATCCGGACTTCGCACTCGTGCATGCCCTTGGCGACCGCCACGCGCGCCGCGTCCTGCGCGACCATCGTCGCGGCAAACGCCGTCGACTTGCGCGAACCCTTGAAGCCCGCCTTGCCGGCCGAGCTCCAGCTGATCACCCCGCCGCGCGCGTCGGCGATGGAAACCTGCGTGTTGTTGAACGTCGAGCGAATGAACGCGATTCCGGCCGGAATCGACTTGCCCGACTTCTTCGCCTTGACCTCAACGGCTTCGCCTTCGGCGGCCGGAGCGGCGGGCGCCGCCACGGGCGCGGCCTCTTTCTTGATTTCTTCTGCCATTTTAAATTACCCCCTTAGCGGCCGGCCTGCTTCGGCATCGCGATCGAGACGCGCTTGCCGCCCTTGCGGGTGCGGGCGTTCGTCTTCGTGCGCTGACCACGGACCGGAAGGCCCTTCTTGTGACGGAGACCGCGATACGACCCGATCTGGATCAGACGACGAATGTTCTGCGAGACTTCGCGGCGGAGGTCGCCCTCGACGCGGTAGTGCTCCTGAATGTACGTCGTGATCGCGTGGATCTCGTCCTGCGTGACGTCGTCCGCCTTCTTCATCGGATCGACCTTGACCGCCGCCAGCACGTCATCGGCGCGCTTCGGCCCAATACCATGGATATAACGGAGCGCGAAGCGAACGTGCTTCTTCCCCGGAATGTCCACACCCATCAGTCTAGGCATAGTCTTTTCTTACCTTTCTTAACCCTGGCACTGCTTGTGGCGCGGGTTGGTGCAGATCACGCGCACCACGCCTTTGCGGCGGATGATGCGGCAGTTCTCGCAAATGCGACGAACGGAACTACGTACTTTCATTGTTGTTGAACTCTCTTTCTAGAGTGGTCGAATATCTGCGTAGTATATCAAAAAGTGCGCCTCGCGTGCAAGTGACCCCGCGCAGACCATAAACGGCACCCCCCTGGATTGCGATTCGACTGGGCCAGAGCCCCCTCACTTGCGAATCGTCTTCGCGAATTCGTTGAAGAAGATCGGATAGTCCGACGTGAAGTGGTCGAAGCCAA
>CAYQUI010000068.1:0-7412 GCA_964420685.1 uncultured Lentisphaeraceae bacterium
TCGCAGAACACGACGCCCCAGAGGAATCCGCCGGGAAAGCGGCAACCGCCGCTTCTGGAGAACAGGCATGGGAATGTCCGCCCTCACGTGGGGCGCAAAAACAGAGAACGCCCCCTTGCACGACAGCAAGAAGCACAAGAAACGCCGCCTCAACGAGGCCCACGAGTCCAGACACGCCCGTTCTCCGCCGAAGGTAAGACATACGCTAGGCAAATTCGAGGCGACGGCGTTCGTTCCCGTCCAGATGCGTGAAGACGACATGCTTCGCCGTCGGCGGAATGAGCGAACCCGCCCGCTCCGGCCATTCGACGACAAGAATCGCGCCCTCGGCCAGGTAGTCTTCCCACCCGATCGCCAGCACGTCCTCCTCGCCCCGGAGACGGTAAAGATCCATGTGGACGAGGAACGTGGGACGGTTTGATTCCAGCTCTGCCTGTCCCCGATGCTCCTGCACCAGGCAGAAAGTCGGGGAGGTCACGCGCCCCGCGACGCCCAGCGCGGCGGCGAGTCCTTGCGTGAACGTCGTCTTCCCCGCGCCCAAATCGCCTTCAAGACAAACGACGTCGCCGGACTTCAACTCGGCCGCAAACTGCCGCGCCAACGCCCATGTCTCCTCGACGGAGTCGACCTCAAAGACACCCGTCATCTTTCAACTCCTGGAAGCAACGCCTGAGATAATCGCGCGAAAACGCAGACGAGTGCGGCATTCGAATCAAATTCGAAGGCAACTTATGGGGGCCTGTCCCCAAGATCGTACGGGGCCTGTCCCCACAATCGGCGGGGTCTGTCCCCCGCGACTGCGGGGGCCTGTCCCCAGGTTTCGCGCAGACGATCTGCGCGAGCGGGCCTGGCTCGGACAGGAAGACGTCGAGATACGCCCCGGCGATCCGCCCCGTCCGCAACGCTTCGACAAGCGCGGGCTCATCCACCGCATTGCCACGCCCGACATTAACCACGACCGCGCGCCTCGGCAGTTTCCGCAGTCGCGCCCGCGAAAGAAAGCCATCCGTCCCCGTATCGCTCGGCAACGCGAGGACGAGCCAGTCCGCCGTCTTCAACGCCGCGTCAAGCTCGTCCAAATTGCGCCGCGAAAAGCCCTGGACGGACACGCCCAACGCCTCCAGCCGCCGTCCGATCGCGCCACCGATGCGCCCATAGCCGACGATGACGGCCTTCGTGCCCGCCACCGTGAAGCACCGGTCGCTCAGCTCCGCGCGCGGCCAGTTCGGGACGACAGATGCCTGCGTCCCGCCGTAGCCCGCGTAATCGCGCACGGCGAAAAAGCCACGTGCCCACGCGAGGACAAATGCCGCCACCGTCTCGGACATGATGTCCCCATGGAAATGACCAAAATGCACCGTCACGCCCGGCGGCGTCGCCTGCGAGACAAGTTCGCGTCCAGCGCCCGGCGTCGCCAAGACCTTCAGCTTCGACGCATACGCAAACCATTCCTTTCTGAAGTGCCACGTCACGACATGCGTCGCCTGCGGCAGCTGACGCAGGAACGCGGCTTCGCTCCGTGCGCGCACCAGACGACTGCCCGGCGAAACAAGCGTCGCCAAAAACCGAAGTGCCTCCGCGTCCACGCGGAAGCACGTCTCCGGCCATTCCAGCCAGACGAGGTAGAAACAAGCCTCTTTCATCCAATCACGCAATCATTCGAACATTCGCACATTCGAACATTCGATCGTTTCTCTCACTTCTCATCCAACGCGCCCTTGTAGGCGACGCGCTTGACCTTTCCGATCGACGTGCGCACAAGCGGCTCCTTCGCGCAGACGACCTTGCGCACGCGCTTGTAGTCGGCGAGTTCCGCGCACCGCTCCTGCGCGTGCTTGACGGCGAACTTCTCGACGTCCTCCCACGCCGGCAACGTGCCGCCATTGCGATCCTTGAACCACTCCTCGTTCGGATAGATGATCGCGCCAACCTTCTCGCCCGGATCGTCCCCCTGCGTGTAGCCGACGACGACGACGTCCGAGATGCACGACTCCTTCGCGATCGTGTTCTCGACCTCTTCCGGATAGATGTTCTTGCCCTCGCGGTTGACGATCAGGGCCTTCTTGCGTCCGCGAATCGTGATGAAGCCATCCTCGTCCATCGACGCGAGGTCGCCCGTGCGGAACCAAAGGCCACCCTTCCCGTCATCCTCAAATGCCTCGGCCGTCGCATCCGGGTTATGGAAATAGCCCTGCATGACAATCGGGCCTTTCACCTGAATCTCGCCGACGCCCTGCTCGTTCGGATCGGCGAGACGCACCTCAATGCCGCCAATCGCCGGGCCAATCGTGCCGATCTTGATGACTTCGGGCGGACACACCGAGACGATCGGCGAGCATTCCGTGAGGCCGTAGCCTTCGAGGAAGCGCACGTGAATGCGCTTGAAGCATTCCATCACCGGACGCGGACACGGCGCGCCGCCCGTGATGAAGAAGCGCAGACGGCCGCCGAGTTTCAGCTTCACCATGTGCATGACCGGCCCACGCAGACCGATCTTCATGAGGAACTGCGCCACCTTCGACTTCGCGAGAGCCGACTCGATCTTCTCGCGCAGCTTCTCCGCAAGAAGCGGCACCGCGCAGATGACGGTCGGCTTGAGGTCGTGAATGTCCTGCCCGACCGTGCGCAGCGACTGGCAGAAGCACATCGACGCGCCCTTCATCATCGAGGCGATGAAGTTCGCCGAGAACGAAAAGGCGTGGAAGAGCGGCAGGACGACGAAGAACGAGTCCTTGTTCGTGACCGGCCCGAAATACTTGTAGGCGCCTTCGAGGTCGGCGATGAAGTTCGCGTGCGTGAGCATCGCGCCCTTGGGCTTGCCGGTCGTGCCCGACGTGTAGATGATGGACGCGATGTCCGCCGGCTCGGCGACATGGGCGTCATACCACGCGCCGCCGCCCGCGAGACGCAGGCTCTCGTAGCCGACGACTTCGACGCGCCCGTCAATCTTCTGCCCCGCGTTGATGACGCCGCCGATGACGACGACAGCCCGGAGGCAGGGCAGCCCCTTCGCGATCTGCATCATCATCCGAAGGTGCTGGGGGTCGGTCGTCACGACGCGCACCTCGGCGTCCTTCAAAATGTAGGCGACCTCCTCGTTGTGGAGCTTCGGGTCAATCGGCACGACCGAAACGCCCGTGCCGACCTGCGCGAGATACGACTCGATCCACGTCGGCGAGTTCGCCAGAATCAACGCCGCGTTCTCGTCGCGCGGCTTCAGTCCGAAGCGCGTGCCGTAGCCTTCGGCAATCTCGCGGACGCCCTTCAAGGAGTCCGCGTAGGAGCGGGTCTTCCAGACCTTGTCCTCGTTGTAGGTGAAGAGCGTCGCATTCGGCTGAATGGCCGCCCACTTCTCGATCAGACCGCGAATCGTCATCAGAAACCCCTCTCCGTTTCGTATTCTGCCACAAGGCCGCCGTTAGCGGCGCAGCGCCCGAATGGCGCGCTGGATGTCACCCGGCCGGTCGTCGCCCGCCTCGCGCTCGACGACATAGTTGCCCTTGTAGCCCAAAGCCTCCAAATCCGCCAGAAACGCCTCGCCGCCAACTTCGCCCGCGCCCCACGGGACTTCCGTCCCCCAAGTCCCCGGCGTCTTCGTCTCGCAGGCGTCCTTGACATGGACTTGCTTGATCCACGGCGCGAGGACGCGCACCGCCTCGCGCGGCTTCCCCTTCGCATAGAGGATCATGTTCGCGGGGTCGAAGTTGATGCCGACGCCCGGCACGCGCGCCATGAACGCCGCCAGGTCTTCCGCCGTCTCCTGCCCCGACTCAAGGATCAGCTCGACGCCATACTTGCGGCATTCGTCGCGCATCCACGTCACGCGCTGGACGTACTTCTTCAGCGCGGCCGGATTCGACTCGTCGAGGAAGCCCGCGTGCGTCGACATGTACTTGCAGCCGAGCTCCTGCGTCAGGCGCGCACCCGCCGTCACGATCTTCTTGTTCGCCTCCCACGTGCGGTCGGGCACGATGCCCCCCGTCTCGCGGATCGTCTCAAGCGTCGAGTAGTCCTCCCCGACCGTGCCGACCATCGTGGACATGAGAACCCACTCGCCCTTCGCAATCTTCTCCTTCACAAACGCCAGTGCCTCCGCACCTTCCGCCGCGCCATGACGCTCGTCCGGCGCGATGAACGGCCCGAGCGCCAGGTGAATGCCCTTCACGTCGGCCGCCGCCATCTCGCGGGCGACCTCCTTCATCGGCAGCCGCCAGCTCCAGCTGCACACGCCGATGCGCTCGACCGGAATCGCAACGCGCGACGACGGCGTGGAAAGACAGCCGGCCGCGAACAGGAACGCGGCAAGGGAAAGAAACCTGAAGATTTTTTTCATAAGCAGGAATTATACCATGAAACGGGCCTACACGAAAGCGTCAGCGCGACGGCGGACGGGCAAACACGAAGCACAGCGGCCGCCAGCAGGGAATCGGCGTGCCGACCGTCTCAAGCGCGAAAGCCTCGCGGTCAAAGCGATAGACCTGAATCTCGTCGGACATCTTGTGCCCGACGACCACGAACCGCTCGCCCGGCGTGAGCGCGAAATCGCGCGGGAACTTTCCAGTCAGTTCCGCGACATTGCGCAGCTCAAGCCGTCCCGTCGCGGCATCGACCGAAAAGAGCGCAATCGAGTCGTGACCGCGATTCGACGCCAGAAGCACCGCGCCATCCGCCGTCAACTTGATCGCGGACGCCTTTGTCCTCAACGTCTCGCCGTCCGCCGCCCAGCGATTGAATGTCCTCGGCAGCATCGACCACTGACCAACCTTCACGAAGGAACGCCCGTCGAACGCATACGACGCGACGCTGGAGCCAAGCTCGTGAAGGACAAAGAGGAAGCGTCCGTCCTTCGACCAGACGGCGTGACGCGGGCCGTCGCCCGGATTGCACGTGATTTCAAGAGACGGATCGACCGCAAGCGTCACGGGGTCGAAGAAGCGGATGCGGTCGCAGCCAAGATCCGTGACACCCAGCCGAGATCCGTCCGGCGTCAGGAACGTGAAATGCGCATAGGCCTTCTTCTGGCGCAGGCGATTCGGGCCGACACGGTCATTCGGGAAGACATAGCTTTTCAGGTCCGAACCGTCCGCCTTGAGCGAAAGGACCGTCGCGGAGGAATAGGCCGCCGCAAAGACACGCGATCCGTCCGGCGAAAGCGAAATGTGGCACGGCGCCTCGCACGGCAGTTCGGCCAGGCGCGCCATCTCGCCAAGCCGCCCGTCCGAGCCAATCGGGAAGCGCACGACCGAACCGCCGCGCGCCTCGCCAATGACCGAATAGAGCCACCGGCCGTCGGGGCTTTGCTGGAAATAGGTCGTGCCCTGAACGCCCTTCACGGACTGGACGATACGCGACAGCCCCGTCTCCGCGTCACACGCAAGGACATGAAGGGCCTGCAAATCGGGCGAACCCGTATTGCAGCCGACGTAGCAGTTGAAGATCGATGCCATGAGAAATGCCGAGTTCATACGTTTGAAGCGGATTAAACCATATTCGCGCGGGCGTGTCAACACGCCGCGCCGACAGCACAAGGCCGTTCAGGTCTGGGGGCTTTCGGCTCATCGTTCTTCTCAGGCTCCATTTCAAGCAGACGACCCTTCCGAGACCGATAGAGATCGCCGACTTTGTGCTTCACGATCCCGGTCAGATACGATCGAAACTTTCCGGCGCTCGAATCGTAGCGGAATCGATCCCGGCTGTTGAAAATCGTCCGCATCACGTCCTGAATCATGTCCTGGCAGTCCTCCGGCGACAGGCCGCTCCGATCGCCGATTGCATAGATCAACCGCGAATAACTGGCATAAAAGGTGTCCCACGACTCCTCGTCGCCGTCGAGCACGCGTTCAATCAGGCTTTTGCGCGTCGTCCAGGCCATGACGTCACCTCGCCTCCGCGTCGACACACGATGCGACCGGCATCCGATAATGGTACAACAGCAGCCCCCCGTTGCGTTCCGGCTCGCGATCTCGTTTCGCATCCCGCACCTTCACCGTCATGTTGGGCGAGAGGTTCCGGTATTTGCGCAAGGCGTCCCTCGTCAGCGCGGCGGCCTTCCGACGGTTGGAGACGGACATCGGGTCCAAGTCCCCGACCGCATTGAAGCAGCAGAACACACGGTATTCACCGTCCGATTCCTCGACGTTCACGTAGACGGCTGTCTCCTCGCCGTCATCTTCCACCGTCGGCCACAGGACGAAGAAGCAGGTCGCCGCGAACATCAGAACGACCGCCGCCGAAACGAGAACAGCGGTCCCTCCTCTTTTCCGTCCGGGGATGCCACAGAGTTCACGCCGGGCCGCCCGAAGCGCCTCAATGAAATCGCCTCCCTCCGCAAACCGATGCGACGGCCGAGGCGCGCAGGCTTTTAGCCACACCTTGCGCAACGCGGCGACCTCCCGCACGGAATATGACTTCGGCAGGATCGGGAAGCGGTCTGCCGCCTCGTTCGTCAACATGCAATACAGCACTTTTCCGAGCGCGAAGAAATCACGGGAGCGATGCGCCTCGAACGCATCGACCGGCAGCGTCTCCGTGGGCATGAAACCGGGCGTTCCCGCCACACCGCCGTCAGCCGACGCAGTCAGTCCGAAATCCGCCAGCAAAGGCTTCCCGTCCTTGAAAATCACGTTCGACGGTTTCAAATCGCGGTGGACAAGCCCATGTGCATGAAGCGCATCCAGCGCGGAAGCCAGCGATTCGGCAATGTCTATCGCCTCAAACGCATTCAACGCCCCACGAAAAGCCAGTCGGTTTTCCAGCGTGTCCGGACAGTATTTCGCGCCGTCAGCCGCAAGATTGTCCGCCGCGTCCATCGTATAGTAGACACGACCGTCAAACTCCCCAATATGGTGGATTGAAACCATGCCTGGTTCGTCCCCTACCTTCTGCCGAAGTCTGGAGATGGAGGACATTTCATATTCTTGATCCCCTTTGAGCAACTTGAGTGCCAATCTCGCCCCGGAGAGATCCCGAACCAAGTACACTTCACCAAAAGCGCCCGCAGCGACAACAGAGATCACGGAGAAATCCGCGATTCGATCGCCGCTACGGTAGGAGTAGGTGTATGCGGAATGCATCACGTCCGTTTGAAAGACCCTCCCGTGGACATCACCCAATGTACCGCCTCCCCTCGCTGATAAGCGGCCTTGAGATCGCTCAGCAACGCACGGCATTCACGGTGCTCCTTCAGTTCCCGCCGGCAGCGTTCGCACACGAGTAGATGCGGATACCGAACGAAGTCTCGCCATGTCCCCAACCCCTGTGTGGCAAGGATGTCATAATCTTTCCAGGACAGGTGCATTGTACGTGCTTCCCGATGCCGTCGATTCCATTTACCTTACTTGATCGATGACGAAAAGCACGCCTCGCCCAAAGCACGAACACGCGCAAACTCATTCGCGCAAAGTTCATCGAAT
>CAYQUI010000069.1:0-7137 GCA_964420685.1 uncultured Lentisphaeraceae bacterium
AGAACGTCTTCATCGCGGCGTCCTGCAAGGAGAAGGGCATCCTCTTCCTCAAGGACCCGTCCAAGGCCCCGATGGGCTGCCGTTTCGCGGAGGACGCGAAGCCGGCCGCCGGCAAGGGCGGTCTGGTCACGGTCACGATCGGTGGCAAGGCCTATGGCGTCGAGATCAAGGGCGACGGCAAGGCGGTCGTCAACGGCAAGCCGGTTGACTTCACGGCCGAGGCGGGCCTCAAGGCGGCTCCGGCCGCGGCGGCGGCTCCGGCGGGCGGACAGGAGGTGAAGGCCCCCGTGCCCGGCACGGTTCTCCGCGTCACGGCGGCGAACGGCGCGAAGGTCGCCAAGGGCGACGAGATCCTCGTCATGGACGTCATGAAGATGGAGACGCCGGTCACGGCTCCGTGCGACGGCACGGTCACGGTCATGGTCGCCGCGACGGACAAGGTCGCGACGGGCGACGTGCTGGCGGTCATTGGGTAAGGAAATAATCGAGTGGTCGAATTCCGAATGATCGAATTGAAGAGAGCCTGAGGTCTTCGACTCTCAATCGTTCCTCATTCGATCATTCGACCATTCGATTATTCGATCATTTCTCAATTCGATCATTTCTCAAAAGGTTTTCTCATGAAGAAGTTTCTGATGGCTCTCCTGGTCGCGGCCGGCGCGTGTGCGTCCTTCGCCGGTGACGCGGGCGAGAAGCCGGCGTGGATGGGAACGCTCGGCAAGGTGACGGACATGTGGGCCGACACGGGCCTGTGCTCGTTCGGCAAGCAGGAGGCGCCCGCCTACATCACGGGCAACTTCGCCGAGGCCGACCGGCCGGAGGCGAAGCCCAATTCGGCGAACCGCAACGGCTACTATGACAAGGACATGAAGTGGCACGGCGGCTACTTCGACGACGGCGGCCGCTTCGTCGAGGGGCATGAGGTTCACGTGCTGGGCGGCATGCGCTATGGCATTGGCCAGCTCATCATGATCCCGATCTGCCTTGTTCTCCTGTACCTGGCAATCGTGAAGGGCTTCGAACCGCTTCTGCTCCTGCCGATCGGCTTTGGCGGACTGCTCGCGAACTGCCCGCTGGCGGGCGTGACGGCCCCGGCGATGCTGCACGACGGCGTGATCACCTTCCTCGAATCGGGCATTCCGGTCATGCAGGGCGGCATCGTCGAGCCGGGCGGCTTCCTCTACTACTTCTTCCGCTTCGGCATCGACACGGGCGTCTTCCCGATCATGATCTTCATGGGCGTCGGCGCGATGACGGACTTCGGCCCGCTGATTGCGAACCCGAAGGCGGCGCTCCTCGGCGGCGCGGCGCAGTTCGGCATCTTCTTCGCGCTCTTCGGCGCACTCGGGATCGCCGCGATCTTCGGGCAGGACTTCTTCGGCTGCGATCCGCTCAAGGCGGCCGCGTCGATCGGCATCATCGGCGGTGCGGACGGCCCGACGGCGATTTGGCTCACCTCGCGCCTCGCCCCGGATCTCCTCGGCGCGATCGCGGTCGCGGCCTATTCGTACATGGCGCTCGTGCCGATCATCCAGCCGCCGATCATGAACGCGCTGACGACGAAGGCGGAGCGGCTCATCAAGATGCCGCAGCTCCGTCCCGTCAAGAAGATTGAGAAGATCTGCTTCCCGCTGATCGTTCTCCTGCTCTGCGCGCTCCTTCTGCCGTCGGCTGTGCCGCTCATCGGCGCGCTCATGCTCGGCAACCTCGCGAAGGAAGTCGGCCCCTCGGTCTCGCGCATCGCGGACACGATGTCGAATGCGCTCTGCAACATCGTCACGATCATGCTCGGCCTCTCGGTCGGCTCGAAGCTCGCGTGCGAGAAGTTCCTGTCCGGGACGACCCTCGCGATCCTTGCGCTGGGCCTTGTCGCGTTCTGCGTCGGCACGGCGGGCGGCGTCCTCATGGCGAAGCTGATGAACCTCTTCTCGAAGACGAAGGTGAATCCGCTCATCGGCTCGGCGGGCGTCTCGGCCGTCCCGATGGCCGCGCGCGTCTCGAACAAGGTCTCGCTCGGCAACGACCCGACGAACTTCATCCTCATGCAGGCGATGGGCCCGAACGTGTCGGGCGTCATTGGCTCGGCCGTCGTCGCGGGCGTCCTCTACACGCTCTGCCGCTGACGCGGCGGGGCGTCGGGTTGCCCATCGGGCCGAAAAATGGTACAATACTTGAAATTATAGTCAAACAAGGCAGTTGCGCATGGCGAAAGAAGAAGATCAGGCTATTGAAGTCACGGGCATCGTCACGAAGGTTCTTCCGGCGACGATGTACAAAGTCCAGCTTGAAAATGGGCATGAGGTTCTCGCGCACATTTCGGGCAAGATGCGGAAGTTCTTCATCAAGATCGCAATCGGCGACAAGGTCACGGTCGAGATTTCGCCGTACGATCTTGGCAAGGGCCGCATCACCTATCGTCACAAGGTCTGATCGGGGCGTTTCAACCCACTGAACCTCCAAACTGCCACACACCCAAACATCCAAACACCAAACTTAACTTAAGGAGACACACATGTCAGGTCACAGCCACTGGGCGACAATCAAGCGCGCGAAAGGCGCGGCGGACGCGAAGAAGGGCAAGATTTTCTCGAAGCTCGGCAAGGAAATCACGATCGTCGTGAAGGCGAAGGGCGGCAACCCCGACAACAACCCGACGCTCCGTACGCTGATCGCGAAGGCGAAGGCGGCGCAGATGCCGAACGACAACATCGAGCGTGCGATCAAGAAGGGCACGGGCGAGCTTGAGTCGGCCGAAATGGTCGATGCGCAGTACGAAGGCATCAAGAACGGAACGGCCGTCGTCGTGCGCGTCCTCACCGACAACAAGAACCGCGCGGCGGCCGAGGTCTCGAACGTCTTCAAGAAGAACGGCATCGAGCTTGCGAAGCCGGGCAGCGCGTCGCGCCTGTTCGACAAGCTGGGCCAGATCATGATCCCGGCGGCGGACGGCCTGACGGAAGACAAGGTCATGGAAGTCGCGCTGGAGGCGGGCGCCGAGGACGTCGTCGTCGAGGACGGCGGCTTCACGGTCAAGACGCAGCCGAACGATTTCATCGCGGTCACCGACGCCATCAAGGCGGCGGGCATCGCGATTGACGAGGAGAACTCGAATGTCGGCCTCGTGCCGAACATGACGAATCCCGTCGCCGACGTCGCGGTCGCCAAGGCGATCAACAAGTTCGTCGAGATGCTGGAGGATCTCGAGGACACGCAGGACGTCTACCACAACATGGAGACGACGGACGAAGTCGACGCGGCTCTTGAGGCCGAGGGCTGAGCCGACGGCATGGACTGACACGCGCCTCGCCTCTGGTCGCTGTGCGACACGAGGCGAGGCGCGTTGTTTTTCGGGGGGCTGCCGAAATTGCGGCAGTCGCGCGCGTGGCGGAGGAAATCGAGGAAGGAACGTTCGAATGAAGGCGAGAAAAGGCTTCGGGTTCTGTTTGGCGATCATCTGCGGCTTGTCCCTGACGGACGCGCGCGCGAGTTCCGTTGAGCCGGCGCGCCTCGACTTCGGCCCCTTTGAACTGGCCAGCCCCGCGCGCGAGGCGCGTGTGAAGGTCGGGCCGGACGAGACGCCTGCCGTGCGCGCGGCGATTGCCGAGCTGATCGAGGACGTCGCCCGGCGCACGGGCGTCCGCCTGAAGTATTCGACCTACTCGTCGCCGGTCGGCGGCGACGTCTTCGTCTCCACGCAGCCCTGGGCGGCGAAGGGCGCCTGGTTCGTGCGGCTCAAGAACAACGTTGTCGCGATCCACGGCAGCGACGCGGAAGGGACGCTTCGGGCCGTGCGCGCGTTCGCGGACTTCGTGCGAGGGCTTGCGGCGCCGACGCTGGCGTTTGGCGACATTGACTTGAAGGAGGGTCCGCAACCCGGCGACGTTTTCGAGGCCGAGCGTGCCCGCGTCGAGTCAGAGCGGCGCGGCAACCGCGACTGGGAGAACGAGTGCGTGACCGAAATCAATCGTCGGCCCGCGCGCGCGGACGGCTATCCGCTTGCCCGCATTGAGGACGCCTTGACCGAGGAACTGCCGCAGACGCCCTATGTGAAGTCGCTCAACGGGCGATGGAAGTTCGCGTGGAGCGGTTCGCCGAAGCAGCGCCCCGTTGATTTTTGGCGCGCCGATTACAACGATGCGGACTGGCTGGAAATCGATGTGCCCGCGTGCGTGGAAATGAAGGGCTTTGGTTCGCCGGGCTATGTGAACATCCTCTATCCGCACGTCAACAATCCGCCGTTCATCGGCGACGAGTACAATCCCGTCTCCAGCTACCGCACACGCTTCACGGTTCCGCCGGAATGGGCGGGGCGGCGGGTCATCCTGCGCTTCGACGGCGTCTACTCCGCCTACTATGTGTGGGTGAACGGACAGAAGGTCGGCTATGCCGAAGACAGCTGCCTCCCTTCCGAATTCGACATCACCCCCTACCTCAACACCCCAACCTCGCCAACCCCCCAGACTTCTCAGCCTTCCCAGCCCGCCAACACCCTCTGCGTCGAGGTCTACCGCTGGTCGGACGGCAGCTATCTCGAAGACCAGGACTTCTTCCGCTTCTCCGGCATCTACCGGGGCGTCACGCTTTGGGCCGAGCCGAATGACGGCATTCGGGATTTCGCGGTTCGCACGCATCCCGTGGACGGATTGGAGCGGTGGCGCCTGGAGGTGGAGACGGCGGCGGATGGCACGGCCGCGCTCTACGATGCCGCATTCCGGAAGGTCGGCGACTTGGCGCCGCGCGCGGGCGGCGGATTCCAGTTGGCGCTCAGGCCCCGTCTCTGGTCGGCCGAAGACCCGTATCTCTATACGCTCGTCCTGACGAAGGGCGAGGACATTCGTGTCTGCAAGGTCGGCTTCCGCGCGGTGAAGCTGATGCCGAACGGCGAGATCCTGTTCAACGGCAAGCCGCTCAAGTTCAAGGGAGTGAACCGCCACGATGCCTCGTCCGTCAACGGCCGCGCCGTGACGCGCGAGGAGATGCGGACGGACGTCTTGCTCATGAAGAAGGGCAATTTCGACACCGTGCGCACGGCGCACTACCCGAACGACCCGTACTTCTACTACCTCTGCGACCGCTACGGACTGTATGTGCAGTGCGAGGCCAACGTCGAGTCGCATGGCACGTACTACGGCTGGAAGTCGCTCGCCTATTCGCCGTCCTGGGCGAAGGCGACGGTCGAGCGCTGTGCGCGCATGGTGGCGTTCTACCGCAACCATCCGTCGATCTACCTCTGGTCGCTCGGCAACGAGGCCGGCACGGGCCACAACTTCGAGGTCGCGCACCGCGAGATGCTGCGGCTCGACGACACGCGGCTCTACATGAACCGAAACGACAACGAGAACTTCAAGATCCACGGACATGGCTATCTGACGTTGGAAGAACTGGTGCGCCTGGGCAAGTGGGCGCCGTTTCACCAAAGCGAATACGCGCACTGCATGGGCAACGCGCTGGGGAACTTCCGCGAGTATTGGGACGTCTACCGCGCGCAGGCGTCTCTGTCCGGCGGGTGCATCTGGGATTGGTACGACCAGTCGGTGCGGATTGACACGGATCGGATTGGGCCAGACGGCGCGCGCGTCTCCTACTGGGGCTATGGCGGCGATTGGGACGAGCGGCCGAACGACGCGAACTTCTGTGCGAACGGCGTCATCGGCCCGAGGCGGGAATGGTCGCCCAAGCTGACCGAGATCGCGCATGTCCAGCAGGATCTTGAGGTCGTCTGCGCGGACGCGGCAACGGGCCGGGCACGTCTCGTCAATCGCGCGGCGTTCACGTTCGCCGATGCCTACGAGGGCCATTGGGCACTCTTCGAGGACGGCGTACGGATCGCGGGCGGTTCGCTGGCCGTGCCGCATCTCGCGCCGCAGACCGCGTGCGATCTCGACTTGCCGAAGCCGGCGGTGTCGCTTCGCCCGGACGCGGAGTATTTCTACCGCGTCGCGTTCGCGTTGAAGGCCGACCGTCCGTGGGCGTCGCGCGGCTGGGAAGTCGCGCACAGCCAGCTGCGCTACGGGAAGCCGCCGGCGCCCGTCGCGCGCGCCGCCGTTCCGGGCGCGGTCTGCGAATGGGAGGAGACGGCGGACGAGATTCGCGTACGCGGCGGCGGGACGGAAAGCGTGTTCGCGAAGCGGACGGGCACGCTTGCGCGGCTAGCCCTGAACGGCAAGACGATTCTCGCGGACGAGCAGGGCATTTGCCGAGGGCCGCGCCTGACGTGCCAGCGGGCGTTCACGGACAACGACGCGCAACTGCGCAAGGCGTTCTACGCCTCGGGCCTGACGCAGCTGCGCTACCATCCGCGTCCTGCGAAGGTCGAGCGGACGGCGGACGGCGCGGTCGTCATCCGTTCGGTCGTTGAGGTGACGAGTTCGAAGAGCGCGGCGTTTACGCACGAGCAGACCTGGACGTTCCGGGGGGACGGATCGGTCGAACTCGCGAACGTGACGACGCCGCGCGGCGACATGCCGCAGCTGCCGCGCCTGGGCCTCTCGATGATTCTCGATTCCGCACTGGAGAACGTCCGCTACTATGGACGCGGCCCGCGGGAGAACTACGTCGATCGCTGTTCTGGGTCGGACATCGCGTGCTGGGACTCGACGGTGACGGATCTCTACGTCGAGTACGTGCGCCCGCAGGACAACGGCTATCGGAGCGACGTGCGCTGGGCGGCGTTTTTGGACGAGGCGGGCGACGGCGTGCTGGTCAAGGGGTCTGTCCCCCTCTTCGTGCAGGCCCTGCACTACTCGATGAGCGAACTGGAGCTTCAGCGTCATCGGGGCGCGGGTTCGTGGAGCGACGCCTCGAAGGAACGGTTCTACGCGCCGATGTTCCCGCGCAAGGAAGTCATGCTCAATCTGGACGTTCGTCAGCGGGGTCTCGGCAACGGCAGCTGCGGGCCGGACCCGCTTGCGGGCTACACGTTCCCGAACCGGCGCGAGAGCTGGTCGGTCACGTTCGTGCCGGTGAAGGGCGCGACGCACGCGACGCTGCGCCGCGCGGCGGCGACCGTGCCGCAGGCGATTCCCGACAGCGCGACGCCGCGCTCGATTCGCGCCTCCGGCATGGGGTTCGACGGCGGCTGAAAAAAATTTTCAAATACCCCCTTGCGCGGGCAGCGGAGTTTTTGGTATACTACGC
>CAYQUI010000070.1:0-6737 GCA_964420685.1 uncultured Lentisphaeraceae bacterium
ATGTCGGTCGCGAGCTTTTCCATGCCGCAGATTATACCACACGCCGCGCCGCCGCAAATGCCCTGCCGGCTAGCGCAGAATGACGAGCAGCCCCGCGTTTGTCAGGCGAAGCGACCGCCTGTCCGTCGACAGACGAACAGCCCAGCCAGCCCCCGAATCAACCGTCGTCCCGTCGGACGCGATAAACGTGACGGGCGGCACGGACGTGAACGGCTCCCCCGCCGTCACGAGCGTACGCCGCCGACCGAACGTCTCGCGGTCGATCCGATCCACATTCTCAATGCGAAGTCCGCAACCCTCGCGGAAAGTCACCGCGCCGACCGCCGTCACAAGCGGCGTTCCGACAGGTTGTGCCGCAAGCGTCGCGGCCGAGAAGACGAAGCCGCCGTCGGGACAGCCTTGCTTGTGGGTGAACGCCAGCTGTCCCGCCTCAACGCGCGTCACGCCATTGTAGAGGTTCGTGCTGGTAAGCGTCAACGTTCCCAAGCCCCGCTTGACAAGACCTCCATCCACAGTCGCGCCGGAGAGAAGCGGATTCTTCACCCAGATGTTGAAGCCGTCCGTATCGAAAATTGCGCCGCCCGCACACACACGCACGAGAATACGACTCCACGTCTTCTTATCTTCACCCAGAAAGTTACCATGATTTGAGATTGGCATCACCGTCCCACCGTCGAGATTCAGACTTCCATCGAGGTCCATGTTGTCATTCTTGCCAACATCGATGCAGAAGTTCAGCAGACGCAACACACCGCCCGTACAGACGTTGACGGACGTCAACGGCAGACCGTCCTCGTCCAGTCCCGGACTTTGCGACAGTCGGAGGGCATTGAGTTCCAGACGCCCCGTGCCGCTCACCGTCGTCCGCGCATGGCCGCTCAACCCGTTCAAATATTCGCCTCCGGCCATTTCCAGCGAACCGCCTGTCACGCGCACCTGCGCATGTTCACGCAGAACCACATGACGACTTTCAACCACGCGCAACACGCCGCCCGTCACGGTCAGAATGCCCTTCGTCTCCGAATAGTCCGTCGTGTGGGCTTCCACGTTCAACGGCACCGTGCTGTCGTATATGCCGTACCCAATCCCAGCACCCGTCCCCGTGAGAAGCGTGACACCCGACTCAATCAAGACGGGCAAATCGACCGTCAAGCGTCCGATTCGGTTCGTACGGTTCTCGCCCGGCGCGAGCGCCAGCGTCCCGCGCCAATCAGTCCCCGTTCCGCCCGCGGCATAACTCTCCCGCGTGAACAACCGCGTCGTCGCGTCATGGCCTTCAGACCCGTGGATGCGCCCGCAGATACGTGCCGTCTTGCCGGAGCCGACCGAAATGCTCAATGTGTTGTTCGTACCAATGACGATGTCGCGGTTGCGATGCAGGACGATGTTGTCGCCCAAATGAATCCGACCGTGGTTGGCATTTATGAAGAGGTTGTCCGACGGTTCGGCCGGAATGGCACCCAGCGTATCGACCGTTCCGCCGATGACAACCCACGGGGTCGAGCCGAATTCCGAGTTCTCCCAGTATGTACCACCTGTGTAGCTCGTCGCGCGCGCCGGCCACCAGTTCGCCAGATCCTTGCCGTAGAAATGGACGCCGCCGTCCACGCCCTCGGAGACGCCCGTTTCAAATACCGCGCCATAGCCCGTCCCGTTGCTGATCAGCAAATGCAATCCGCCCGCACCAACCTTGACGTGTGCAAACGACCACTGCTCCAACGGATACCCGCCTCCGACCGTCTGCAACATGCCGCCGTCGGCCTCCAGCGTCACGTTGGCGTTCCCCGGACGCGAGAAGCCTGTGACCGAATGAAGTCCGCCCGCGAGACGCAACGTGCCGCCCGCCGTGACGACCTTGCCCAACGACGTGCGCCCCGTCAAGACAAGCGTTCCGCCCCCTGTCTTTTGAACCGTCCCCGTGGCCGCCGCCGCAAGCGTGGCCGTCACGCCGTCCGCGACGGCGATCTCGGTCGTTCCCGGGAACGAGAGCGCCCCGTCACCGCCCACCGCATAGCCGTCTGCCGTGAAGGAAAGGCCCGTTGCGGACACCGTGCCCGACACGTTGACGTTCTTCCGGGACGATTCACCGAACACGGCCGCCCCGCCCTGCCAAGTTTCGTTCGGCGTCCAGTTCGCGTCAGACGCATTCCACGTTGCACTAACCGGATTCGCCTTCCAGGTCTGAACCTGTTCGCTTTCTGCCGCACCGACCGACAACACGCTCAGGATGACCGCCAAACGTCTAGATGCCTTTTTCATGTCATTCTCCTTTCACAGCCTTTTCCATCGTCGCCGAGACGTCCGTCATGTCCTCGCACGTCTCGAACCGCCAGCAGCGGGCGGCCCGCTCGAACGTGTTGCCCGCGAAGCGGCAGTCGCCCGCGTTCCGGAACGACACGGCGACGTCGGGAATGTCGACGAACGTGTTGTCGTACACGTCGATTCCGCGCAGCGGGGCGCTCGCGAAGTTCCGCGTCCACCCCTTCTCCTTCGTGTGCATCCGAAGCCAGCCCGTAAGACCGACAACCGTCCGCTCGAACCGGCAGCCGCGGATGAGCACGTTGTACGGCGGCGGACCCTCCTTGCAGTCGCCCAGCGCGCCGAGGCGGACGCCCTCAAGCAGATTGACATAGACGTTGTTCTCGTAGAGGGCCGTCGAGGTCTGCACGACGTTGCCGGCCAGCCGCCCGTTGCGGAACGTGCACCCGCTGACGATCGTCCCGATGCCGTCGCGGGCGGTGTCATACAGGAACGCCCCGACGAACCGGTCGGGCACCTTGTCCACGAACCGCGTCACGCGCCACCAGCCGCCCTTCCGCCAGACCAAGGCGTCCGTCTGGGCGATCCGCAGGTTGCCGAGATACTGCGCCGTGTTCGGGTCGGCGAAGACGGCGAGGTCGCCGCCGTGGCGGAGGCCATAGTCCGGCGTGTAGACCTCGTAGGGGCTTTCGCTCCGTTCCGTGATGCGTCCGTAGGTCAGCGAGTTGATGCCGTCGTCGCCCATGGTGTCGAACACGCAGTCGAGGAAGACCGTGCCGGCCTCGCACCAGCAGCCGTCCGCGTTGCTGGCCAGAATCAGCCCCTCGCGCGGCACGTCGCGGCACCGGACGAACGTCGTCGACCGCGAACGCCAGGTCGCAAACGCCCACGCCCGGCTGTTGCGCACCCAGACGTTGTCCAGCGTGCAGAACGAGCAGAAGCGCACGCTCACCGCACCGAGGCCGTTCACCCGATCCGGAATGACGAGCGTCTGGCCGGGGCGGATGTTCTGAATCTGGTTCTTCCACGACCATCCCCAGGGATCGGCCTTCGGGCTGAAGCGAAGCCGCCACCGCCCCCCGCCCAAGTCCTCCGACTTCCCCTCCGGACACAGGGGATTCCATGCCAGCAGACGGCCATTCGGGAGAATCATCTGCCCGTCCGGCCCGAACAGGGAGCCATGGGACAGCCCCCGCCAGCCCGGCTGGGCGGGCGTCCGAGTCCCCGGCTTGAGGTCGATCTCGCACGAACGCGACGCGGCGTCGAAGGCGGTGACCACGCCCTGAAGGAACGGCGTCTCCTCCAGCGAGAGGTCGAGGTTCGCGAGCGTCACGTTGCGGCAGTTGACAAGTGCCAATTGCGCCTTCTCGTAAATCGCGCAGCGAATGAAGGTCTTGTCCGCCGCCGCGCCCTCGACACGGCAGTTCGCGAGGTTCGCGAAGAGACACTGGTCCGAGAGAACGGCTCCCGCGTCGCAGTACTCGCCCTGCGAGTCCGTGATCGGCGCACAGCGCTGCACGCTCGCCATGCGGTAGACGCCGGCGGGGATCTTCAGCACGCTCGGCCGCCCGCCCAGGCGGCGGACGGCGTCCAGGGCGCGCGAAAAGGCCGGCGCGTCGTCCGCGACGCCGTCGCCCGTCGCGCCGTAGTCGCGCACGTTCAGCACAACCGCGCCGTTCGCCTCGCTCGGCTCCTCCGCCAGGAGCGCGATCTCCTCCGCGAGGAACGCGTCCAACGCCTCGGCGTCCTTCAGCGCGCGCTCGGCGAAGCCCAGTCCCGTCGCGTCGCCGCGAGCAAGGCTGCGTGCCGCGAAGCGCTGCGCCCGCTCGCGCAGAAGCCGCCGCCTGGAGACGCGGATGCGCCCCACGTGTTCGGGCGGACGCGCCGCGAACGCCGTCCGCAGACGCCCGTCCAGCCACTGCCCCCGCGACCGGGCCTGCGCCAGTGCCTCCTGAAGCCGCGCCACGTCCTGCGCGCGCCGCGCCGCCGGAAAGGCTTCGGGCGCATAGGCCGCCGCCGTCGGCGCATTCGTCGCCGAAAGGACGGGAAAGCCCTCCGCCGCAACCGCTGCGGCGAGGAAACAGCTGCCGAGAACCGTCATCATGTCGAGACCTCCTGTTTGATCTGTTTGGCCGTGCGCAAATCGCGTCTGGGCCGTCAGGCCCGCAGGGTCGCCCAGTCGGAGGCGACGGGATCGCCCGCCTTGCCCCAGCAGTTGAACGGCGTGACGACGAACCGCACGGCGCGCATGGGCGGCACGGCGGACAGGGCGAAGCGGCACTTCACGTCCGCCGTGTCGTCCCTCTCCGCGAACATGAAGCGCTCGGAGAAGACGCGCTTCTCGTCCACCGCGCGCACGACGTCGCCGATCCGCATCTCCAGGCGCACCGAGTAGTCGTGCGCGCGATCGCCGCCCGTCGCGGACGTGACGGACGGGAACGACACCTCGACCTGTGGATGGACGTGGCCCGCGCGGTCGCGCCCCTTCTCGACCGTCTTCACGGCGACCGCCGCGCCCGCCGCGAACCTCGGCGGCCTCGACGCCGCCGCGCGCGGCGCGAACGCATACGGACGCTCGTCCGTCCCGAGCGGCACGACCCAGTCGTCGCCCAGGACGCCGCCATGGACGAATTCGCGGCGGCGGAACTCGATGCGGTCGTCGTAGACCGTCATCAGGAGGCCCTGGTAGACGTTCGTCACCTCGCTGAACATGGGCATCTCGCGCACGGGCGGGCGCGGGTCGCAGTCGTGGCCGTTCTCGCGTCCCGGCCCGGCGAACGCCCAGCCCACCAGGCAGCCGCAGTTGACGGCCGTGAACGCGCCCTGCCAGATGCTCCGCTCGTCCGCCAGCGAATTGTGGTTGTGGCCGGAGAGGCAGACGCAGTTCGGATAGCCCGACAGGACGCGGGTCGAGAGCCCGTCGTCCTGCCCGTTCGCCCACCGCTCGCCGCCCAGCAGCCACGAGGCGTTGACCGTGTCGTCCGGCTGGTCGTGCTGGCAGTAGAAGAAGAGCCCGGCCCTGGCAAGGGCCTCGCCGTGCCTCTTGAACGCCGCCTCGACCGGCGTCCGCTCCTTGTGGTACGTGGAGGGCCAGTGCCGGAGGAGGAAGGGATAGCCCTTCACCGTCTTGACGAAGAAGGGCTCGTAGTCCTCGTTGAAGAGCCGCCGCCACGTCTCCTGCCGACGAAACGCGAACGCGCGGCCCGACCACCGGGCGGCGCACTGGTCGTCCGTCTCGCCGGGCCTCTTGTTGTAGAGCCAGTCGTCGAGGTCGTGGTTGCCCGTGACGAACAGGCGGTCCACGTGCCGGCCGTCGGCGGCGGTGTCGTTCGGGAAGACGGCGTTCCACGTCTCCGCGACGATCTCCAGCTGGTCGATGCTGCCCATGGAGAGGTCGCCCGCGACGAGGACGGCATCGACCTTCTGCGCGTCAAAGTAGCGCAGGGCCTTGAGGAAGTGCTCGTTGCCGTCACGGCGGCCGGAGACCCGGTTCGTGACGTGAATGTCCGAGACGAGGCCTACCCTAAGGCGTACCCCCCCCCCCCCCCTGGGGACGGCGGGAGGGCGCGGCGGCCGCCGTGGCGCGGCCCGTGCCCACAATGCCAGCCGCGACGACCGAGCCAAGAAATTCGCGTCTGTTCAACGTTTCGCGTTTGTTCATCGTCAGGATTCCTGCGTAAGTGACTTGTCCGAAACTGGCGCTATTTTACCATTTCGTGCGGATTTCCGCAACGGGGTCTTGCAAAAAAATCAGGGGGGGGGGGGGGGGTAATTGATATTATTTGACTTGATTACGATACTTAAATCAAGTTATAAGAAAAGCCGTCCCGTCCATCCGTGCCAATCCGTGAAATCCGTGGCTCACCCCCATGGGGCCTGTCCCCATGTACGCAATGGGGTCTGTCCCCACGCACGCACCACACACGCAAACCCATGGGGCCTGTCCCCACGCTCACAGGAAATTCGTGGACAACAATCCTGGGGACAGACCCCAGGGGGTGGGACGTGCGAACCACGGATTACATGAATCGCCAACGCTCACTTCATGAAGAAATCAAGGATCGGCTGCGTCTTGTCGGGATCGACGCCATGCGGATGGTGTCCGAAGAGAGCGCGTTTTTCGACCGTGATCGTTCCGCCCGCCGCCGTGAACCGAGGAACAAAGAGTTCGCCGTTCTGCGCTGGCCGAACCTCCTGGTCTTCACCGCCATAGAGCAGAAGAACGGGAATCTTCGCGGCGGCGATTCGCGCGGCCTGGTTGACGGGCATTTCCGAATCGTCCGACCACGAACCTGACGTGGGATGCCGCGCCGCCCATGGCCCGATGTCCTGCCGAAAGCCGTCCAAATTCAGGAGCGGCGCATCCAGGTAGATCTTCGCCACGTTCGCGGGATAGGCCGCCGCATAGCGCGTCGCGAAGAAACCGCCCCAGCTCATGCCGACAAGATTCGCCTTCGGCGCGAAGCCGAGTTCTTCCA
>CAYQUI010000071.1:0-6473 GCA_964420685.1 uncultured Lentisphaeraceae bacterium
CACGTGGGACTTCTCGACGGACGAGACGTACCGCATCAAGCGCAAGGACGCGCCGTGGCCGGAGACGCGCGAAGAGGCCGAGGATCACTGGCTGCGGCGGCTCAAGAACGAACTCCTCGTCGCGAAGGTCAACCACGAACTCGACAAGTCCACGAACCGGCTGGACGCCGCGTCGGATCTCGTCAAGAAGTATCGCCAGTACGTGACGGTGCTGACCGAGCCGGACGAGGAGAACGTCCTCCAGAACTATCTGAGCGCGCTTGGCCGTGCCTACGATCCGCACACCGACTACATGTCGCCTGCGTCGAAGGAGGACTTCGACATGGAGATGAACCTCACGCTCTGCGGCGTCGGGGCCGTCCTGTCGATGGACGAGGGCGCGCTCAAGATCGTCGAGATCATGCCGGGCGGGCCGATTGACGTTGACGGACGCATCAAGGAGGGCGACAAGATCATCGGCGTCCAGCAGGGGCAGGGCGAACTGGAGGACGTCATGTGGCAGCCGATGAAGAAGACGATCAAGAAGATTCGCGGCAAGAAGGGCACGCGCGTCACGCTGCAGATCGTCCCGCGCGCGGACGCGTCGGGCGCGACGAAGAAGCTCATTGAACTGGTGCGCGACGAGATCAAGCTTGAAGATCAGGCCGCGACGGGGCGCGTCGAGCGCGTCACTCTGAACGGCGTCACGCGCAAGCTCGGCTACGTCAACTTGCCGGGGTTCTACGGCACGATGGACAAGCGGCCGAATGACGAAGGCTTCCGCAGCTGCGCGATGGACGTTGCGCGCTATCTCTGCGACTTCAATGCGCAAGGCGTCGAGGGACTCGTCCTCGACTTGCGCGGCAACGGCGGCGGCTCGTTGCGCGAGGCCGTCCTGCTGTCGGCCTTGTTCGTCTCGTCCGGTCCCGTCGTCCAGATTCGCGACGTGCGTTCGGTCGGATGCCTGCCGATCCCGCCGGGGAATCCGATTGCGTTCAAGAAGCCGATGGTCGTCCTCACCGACCGCGCGAGCGCGTCTGCCTCGGAGATCGTCGCCGGACACCTGCAGGACACGGGGCGCGCCGTCGTCCTCGGCGACGTGCGGACGCATGGCAAGGGCACGGTGCAGACGGTGATGGGGCTGGGGCCCGAACGCTACGGTTCGTGCAAGATCACGACGGCGCGCTTCTACCGCATCGACGGCCGCTCGACGCAGGTCGAGGGCGTCGCGGCGGACGTCCACCTCCCCTCGCTTCTCGACGCGCTTGACATTGGCGAGGACAAGCTCACGTATGCGCTGCCGTTCAGCCGGATTCCGCCGGCGGACTACGCGCTGGCGTGGGATCAGAACCGCTATGTCGCGGCACTGGACACGTTCTCGCGCGAGCGGACGGCGACGGACGAGCGGTTCGCGAAGCATCTCGCGAACGTGCGGGGCATGAAGGAGATTTCCGAGCGCGAGACCGTCTCGCTCGAATACGCGGCGCGCAAGGCCCAGATGACGGCCGACCGCGAACTGCGTGAGCTGGACGACGAGGAGAACGAGAACGACGATGACGAGACGGCCGCGAAGAAACGGCGGCGTCGGCGCAACGAGCGCGCGAAGAACGATGTCGTCCTGGACGAGTCCTTCCGCGTGCTGATGGATCTCATTCGCCTTGACGGCGGCGCCGAGGTTCCGGAACCGAAAGGCTGGTGGTGACGATGACCGTGCGCTTCACGAAAATGCACGGCGCGGGGAACGACTTCGTCCTCATTGACGACCGTGCCCGGACGTTGCCGACGAACCGGGCTTTTCTGGCCGCGCTCGGCGCGCGGCGGACAGGCATCGGATGCGAGGGCCTCATTCTCGTCCAGCCGTCGCGGACGGCCGATTTCCGCATGCGCTTCTTCAATCCGGACGGTGGCGAGGCTGAGTTGTGCGGCAACGGCGCGCGCTGTGTCGCGGCGTTCGCGCGGGCGATCGGCGCGGTGACGGCATCGACGATGCGCTTTGAGACGCAGGCGGGCGACGTGACGGCGGAAATCCTCGACGACGAGACGGTGCGGATCGGGATGCCGACGCCGACGGACTTGCGCGACGACTTCGTCAACAGCGGCGTGCCCCACCGGATTGTCCCGGTTGCGGATCTCGCGGCGACGGACGTCGCGGGCGAGGGGCGGCGGATTCGCTTTTCGGATGCGTTTGCGCCGGCTGGAACAAACGTCGATTTCGTCGCCTACGATCCGCCGCACGCGGCGGCGGTGCGTACGTACGAGCGCGGTGTCGAGGCGGAGACGGGGGCGTGTGGCACGGGCGCAGTCGCCGTCGCGGTCGTCGGCGTCGCGCAGCACGGTCTTGCGTTTCCCGTGCGCGTCGCGACGGCGGAGGGTTCGACGCTCGTCGTCGAGGGCGCGCGGACGGCGGACGGCGGCTTCGCGGACGTGACGCTCACCGGCCCGGTCAAGAAGGTCTTCGAAGGTGTCATCGACGTTTCGACGGAAGGAGGGGTGCGGACATGAAGAGCTGTCGGGAGATGCGCCGTGCGGCGTGGACGGTCGTGAACGGCGTGTGGTTCTGGCGGCTCGTCGTCGTCGGACTCGTCCTGCAGACGATTGGCGGCTTTATGAACGGGCTTGTCTCGTCCGCATTTGTCGCGCTGGAGATTCATTCGCTCGGCGACTATCTCACGAACCGGATGCAGGCGCTTCAGTCGGGTCTTGACTACGCGCTTCCGTCGCTTCGGGCCTATGGGTGGATGCTGGGCGGTTTCGCGTTCCAGATGTTCATCGCCTACGTCTTTGCCGCGATTCTCGCCTATGGGTTCATGCGGACGCTCCTCAAGGCGGACGCGAACGACGAGACGCGCTGGTTTTCGGAGGCGTTCGGCGGCTTTTCGCGTCCGTTTGAAGTGACGGGACTTCTCGTTCTCATGAACGTGAAGGTTTTCCTGTGGTCGTGCCTGCTTGTCGTGCCGGGGATTGTCGCGACCTACCGCTATCGCTTGGCCTGGTTTCTGAAGAACGAGCATGGCGACTGGACGGCGTCGCAGTGCTTGGCTGAATCCGGACGGCTCATGAAGGGCGTCAAATGGAAGGCCTTCTGCCTGGATCTCTCGTATCTTGGCTGGTGGCTGTTGGCGTGCGTGGTGCTGGGGCTGGCCCTCGTGCCGTCGCGCTGGGCCCTGTCGGGCGGCCTTGGCTTCGCGGCGGGTGTCTTTGGCTTCTTGCTGGGCGCGTTCGGCTTCTGCCTTCTTGTGAAGGTCTTGCTGGGCTTTGTCGTCGCGCGCGTCATCTTCTACCGTGAACGTGTTCCGAGGGGGGACGTCTGAGCCTGATCCTTGCACCGCTGCGCGGCGTGACGATTCGCTGCTTTCGTGAGACGTTCGCCGCCGAACTCGTTGCCGCCGGCTTCGTCGAGGCCGTCACGCCGTTCATCGCCGCGATGCCGGGCCTTGATCCGCTGAAGGATCGGGAACTGGCGGGGGGACGCGACGCGCGGTCGCCGTTGAAGGTCACGCCCCAGTTCATCGGGAAAGACCCGGCGGCGTTGCGGACGTGTCTCGCGCGCGTCCAGGCGGCGGGCTACGACACGGCCGACCTCAACTGCGGCTGTCCGTTTCCGATGGTGCGCAACAAGGGGCGCGGCAGCGGGCTTTTGCGCACGCCAGACATCCTGCGTCAGATGCTGGAGGCCGGCTGTGAGGTGATGGGTCCCGGCAAGTTTTCCGTCAAGGTGCGCTTGGGCGTGTCGCGGCCGGATGAGCTTCTGGAACTGATGCCTCTTTTCAACCTCTTTCCGCTCCGCTTTCTCGTCGTCCACGCGCGCACGGCGCAGCAGATGTACGAAGGGGCATGCGATGACGCGATGCGGGCGCGTGTCGAACAGGCGGCGCAGATTCCGGTCGTGCGCAACGGCGACCTTGGGCTCGACGCGGCGTCGGGCATGGTCGGGCGCGCGTTCGTCCGCGCGCTCGGTGCGCGCGCGGATGCGCGCGACCTTCTTCTGCGCTATGTCGCGGCATCGGAGGCGGAACTCGCGGGCGACCGCCCCGTTCTTGGACGCATCAAGGAACTGGTTGCCTACTGGAAGGAACTTCCGGCGTGGCGACGGACGTGGAATCTCTTGAAGTTGTGTCGCAGTCTGGACGAATTGCGGCAGGTCGTCTGACGACGGTCTGATGTCCGCATTCTGCATTTTCAGGAAAAGAGGAGAAATGAACATGATGAAACGACAGACATTCGGAACGGTTCTTGTGGCGGGGCTGGCGTTCGGCGCGTTGGCCGATGCGCAGTGGGTGTGGCATCCGGGCGACTACGCGCTCTGGCACGGCAACCGCGTGCAGGCGCGGCGGCTGGAGCGCGGCAGCCGGCTTGCGCCTTGCTGGCCGCAGTACGCGCCGCACACGTGCGTGACATTTGGCATGGACGTCGATCTCAAGCAGCCCGAAACGGTGGAGGTCTACGCCGACGGGCAGATGGCGCTGTCCGTCAGCCGCGGCTACAAGGCGACGCACGACACGGCGATGGCCGCCACGAACCGAATCGTCCTCCCGGCGGGCAAGTCGCGGATTTCCGCCCGCATCCAGAACAGCGAACGCCCGCCGGCGTTCTTCCTGCGCGGCCCGACGGTTGAGACCCACGCCGGCACGGTCGTCGTCGAGGCGACCGGCTCCGCCGTGAAGCTCCCTGCCGCGTGCGAAAGCCGCTTCAACGCGCCCGATCGGACGCCGTGGACGTGGACGCCCACGACGCGCCCCGTCGCGCCGACGGCTACGCGCCGCATCAAGGATCGCCAGGTCTTCGCCGACTTCGGCGAGGAGACGTATGGCTTTGCGCGTGTCGCCGGCATTCGCGGCACAGGCTACGCCAAGGTCATCTATGCGGAATCCGAACCCGAAGCCCTTGACGAGGTGGACGGACATGTCGATTCGTGGGAAATCGTCCGTCTTTCCCCCGGCACCTGGCGTTCGGACGTTCCGCACGGCTTCCGCTACCTGCACGTCATCCCGCTCGACAAGGGACTGGAGATCGGCGACGTGTCCATGGACTTCGAGGAGTCGCCCGCCAAGCCTGCGCGCGGACGTTTCCGCTGTTCGGATGACCGGCTGAACAAGATCTGGGACGTCTCGGCGCATACGCTCGCCCTCACCTCCCGTGAAGTCTTCATCGAGGGCGTCAAGCGCGACCACTGGGTGTGGAGCGGCGACGCCGTGCAGAGTTTCCTGATGAACTACTATCTCGCGGCGGACGACGATCTCGTGAAACGTTCGCTCTGGACGCTACGCGGCGGCGACCCCGTACAGCGGCACATCAACACGATCATGGACTACACGTTCTACTGGTTCATCGCCGTGCGCGACTATTGGCTCTATTCGGGCGACCGCACGTTCCTGCGCCAGATCTACCCCGCCATGGAATCGCTCATGACGTGGGTTTGCGGCCGTCTCGACGCGAACGGCCGTCCGTGCGACCGGCCGGGCGACTGGATGTTCATCGACTGGGCGCCGAAGCCGCTCCCCAACCACGGCGGCGTGTGCGCGTTCGAGCAGATGCTGTTTGTTCGCGCGCTTGAATCGCTTGCGGACGTCGCGCGTGAAGTGGACGCCACCGAGGCGGCCGAACGCCACGTGGCCCGCGCCGCGCGTCTGCGCGACGAAATCGTCCCCCTCTGGTGGGATGACGCGAAGGGCGGTCTTCTGCACCTCTTGCGCACCGACGGCACGCGCGACCCCATGCTGACGCGCTACGCCAACATGTTCGGACTCTTCTACGGCTATTTCGACGCGGCGCGCCGTGATCGCGTCGTGCGCGACGTGTTGTTCAACGACCGCGTGATGAAGATCCAGACGCCGTACATGCGCTTCTACGAACTGGAGGCTCTCGCCCGCGTCGGCGAACGGGCGCGCGTTTTGGACGAGATGCGTGCCTATTGGGGCGGAATGCTCGACCTCGGCGCGACGGCGTTCTGGGAACTCTACAACCCCACGGAAAAGGGCGCGCAGCACTACGCGATGTATGGTCGTCCCTACGGGAAGTCGCTCTGCCACGCCTGGGGCGCAAGTCCCATCTATCTGCTTGGTCGCTACTACCTTGGCGTGGAGCCGACGAAGCCAGGATTTGTCGAATACACGGTTACGCCGGACGCGGCCGGCCTCGCCTGGATGGAGGGCGTCGTCCCCACGCCGCGTGGCGACGTGCGCGTGGACGTCCGCGACGGAAAGGTGCGCGTGGTCGGCAACGGCGGTCGCGGCACGCTGCGCTGGAAGGGGCGCGAACTCCCCATCGCCCCGCACGCGACGGTGACGGCGGAGTGACGCGAGAGACGTGATCTTTAGACAGGCCGAGCCTGCCTTTTTCGAAACAACGAAGCAAAAGGAACTGGACAAGATGAAGGCGAATGGAAAGACGTTCGCGGCCTTGGCCGTCGTGGCGTGCGTGTGCGGCGCGCAGGGCGCATCGGAATGGTTCGTGCGGGTCAATCCCGCCGAATCGCGCGGGCCGATCCGCATCAT
>CAYQUI010000072.1:0-6358 GCA_964420685.1 uncultured Lentisphaeraceae bacterium
CGAGGGTAGTGCGGGACTCGCCCGCGCGAGAGTAGGACGCCGCCGGCTCTTTTTTGAGCGTCGGAGCGTAGCGCAGCCTGGTAGCGCGTTTGCTTCGGGAGCAAAAGGCCGAGGGTTCAAATCCCTCCGCTCCGACCAATTCAAGTCAGTCCAATGCCGCAGAGATGCGGCATTCGGTCTTTTATGATGTCATTCCGCGAGGAATGACATTTTTTTATGCCGCGACGAAATTCAGAGAAGTTGGCTATTGAGGGCGGAACAAAAGTCTGTTCGCGCGCATTCCCTCCGTGGCCGCAGTTTGATCGTCGGACGGATCGTGCCGTCCTCGACATTCTGCATTCGGGGCGTGTCAATTACTGGACGGGTCCCATGGGGCTTCGCTTTGAGTCCGAATGGGCCACATGGCTGGGCGTTCGCCAGGCCATCACGGTCTCCAGCGGCACGGCCGCCCTCCATGTCGCCCTCGCCGCCCTCGGTATCGGCCCGGGCGACGAGGTCGTTTGCCCGTCCTATTCCTTTATCGCCTCTTCGTTCTGCGTTTTGCAGACAGGTGCTCTTCCCGTCTTCTGCGATGTCGGGACAGATCATCTCATCGATCCAAAGAAGATTGCCGCGTGTCTCACGCCCCGCACAAAGGCCATCTTGGTCGTTCATCTCTACGGCGGTGTCGTGGACATGGATCCGATTCTTCGTCTTGCGAAGCGTCGAGGCCTTTTTGTCGTCGAAGACTGCGCCCAATGTGTCGGAGGCGTCTACAAGGGGAAGAAGGTCGGTTCCCTTGGCACGGTGTCGTGCTTTTCCTTTTGCCAGTCGAAGCACATTACGACGGGCGGCGAGGGGGGCATGGTCTGCTGCAACGATGACGCACTGGCCGGCGAGGTCCGCTCCCTGCGTGACCATGGCTACGATATTCCGTCCAAGCTGAATCTTCGCCTGAAAGCCGGTCGTACGCCCTATGTCCACCGTCGCGTGGGCTATAACTTCCGCCTGACGGAGATTCAGTCGGCCATTGGCCTCGGCGAATTGCGCCGCTTTGACACGTGGAATCTGCCGCGTCGCCGCGCGCGCGCGCAGGAACTCGTGGCGGCCTTGTCAACGCACCCGCTGGTCAAGTCAGTGCCTCTCGACACGCCGACGCGGCAGCATGCGTTTTGGCTCGTTCCGTTTGTCTTGGACACGGCGAAGTTGGCTTGTCCGATGACGGACTTCGTTGCCGCCGTCCAGGCTGAGGGCGCACAGGTTCAGAGCGTCCTTTGGCCCGAAATGTACCGCGAAGAGGCGTTTACCGCGCCGCGCGGCTTTGGCGCGGCGAACTATCCGTTCAACGATTCCGCGAACCGTCCAATCGACTACACGGCGTGTGAGTGTGCGCAGGCGCGTACGCTCGCCGAGGCGACGCTTGCCTTTTGGGCGCATCCGACCTACACGGCGGCGCAGATGCGCGCGGACATCAAGGCTTTTGAAAAGGTCGCACGCCATCGGATGCGCGCGCAGCCCTAGACGAGGCTGAACGCATCCACGTCAAGCGCGACGCGCAAGGTCGGCGGCGCGGGACGGGCTGCGACGAGCCACCGCCAGGCCTTCACGATGGCCGCCGCCGAGGCCGCCCGCACCATCACCTGCCAGCGATACCAGCCCTCCGCCTTTTCAAGCGCGCTCGGCAGCGCGTCCGTCACGGTCAGCCCCGGACACTTCGCGAGCGACGCGGCGTACATGCTCGCCCAGTCGCCGACGAGCTTCAGGTCTCTTGACTTGAGGTTGACCATGGCAAGATGACAGTATGGAGGGAAAAAGCTTTCGGCACGCGCCTTGAGTTCGTCGGCTGCGAACGCGGCAAAGTCGCCGCGCACGACGGCGCGCAGGACAGGGCTTTCGATCTCATGGCTCTGGATGAAGACCTCCCCTGGCAGTTCCGCACGGCCCGCACGTCCCGCGACCTGGGCGAAGAGCTGGAAACTCCGCTCGACCGCCCGGAAGTCCGGCATGTTGATGGAACTGTCCGCGTTGAGGACGCCGACAAGCGTGACGTTCGGAAAGTCCAGCCCCTTGGCAATCATCTGTGTGCCGAGCAAGATGTCGGCTTCCTGTCGGCGAAAGGCGTCGAGAATGTCATCATGCGTGTGCTTGCGCGCAGTCGAGTCGGCATCCATCCGCAAGATCGTCGCGCGCGGGAAGCACTTCTTCAGGGCTGCTTCCGCGCGTTGCGTGCCGATGCCCCGATAGTCGAGCGCGGGGGCGTGACAGGCCGGACAGGTCGCCGGTCGCGCCGCCCAGCCGCTGCAAACGTGGCAGCGCAGGCAGTTGTCCGTCTGATGGTAGGTGTAGGGAAGGCCGCAGTCGGGACATTCGATCACATGGCCGCACGCCGCGCAGACGACTTGGCGCGAATAGCCGCGCCGGTTGAGGAAAAGGATCGTCTGCTCGTGCCGATCAAGGCGCAGGCGAATGGCGTCCAGAAGTTCGGGCGAGTAGATCGAGCCGTCGCGCATCTCGACGAGATGAACGTCCGGGAGCGTGCCCGCGCCCGCGCGGCATTTCATGGACGCGAGACGGTATTTGCCGCACTGGGCGTTCTTCCAGCTTTCGAGCGAGGGCGTCGCGCTGCCGAGGACGACGCGCGCGCCCTCGATTGCGCCGCGCAATACGGCGACGTCGCGCGCATGGTAGCGCGGCGTCTCGTCCTGCTTATAGGACGTCTCATGCTCCTCGTCCACGACGATGAGTCCGAGATTCGTGACGGGCGCCCAGACCGCGCTCCGAGGCCCGACGACGACACGCGCCGTGCCGGCGCGGATGCGATGCCATTCGTCGTAGCGTTCGCCGTCCGAGAGCGCCGAGTGAAGGACGGCGACGCGGTCGCCGAAGCGCGCGGCGAACCGTTGCACCGTCTGGGGCGTGAGCGAGATTTCCGGCACCATGACGATTGCGCCGCGTCCCGATTCGAGTTCGCGCGCAATCGCCTGGAGGTAGACTTCGGTCTTGCCGCTGCCCGTCACGCCGAAGAGGAGCGTGGGGCGCGCATCGGCGAAGATCGCATCGCGCGCGGCCAGCTGTTCGGCGTTGAGCGGCAGGGGGCGTGAGGGCAGGATGCGGCGGTTGCCGAGGGGGCTTCGCCGTTTCGCGCGGACGGCGATCGTGACGAGGCCGCGTTCCGCGAGCAGGCGAAGCGAGGCGGGGGTCGTCTTCAGTTCGCGGCAGAGCGAGGCCATCCATCCGCCGCCGAGGCGCACGAGGTGTGCGCACAGTTCGCGCTGGCGCGGCGAGATGCGCGCATCCGCCGCCTTCAGCCTTTGGTCTACGTCTTCGGCAGGTTCGACGAACAGCAGCTCGCGCGGGCGCGCGTTCTTCTTCAGGACGGCCGCCGGGAGGGCGGTTCGCAGTACAGTCTCCAGGGGCGCGGCGGTGTAGGCGGCGACCTTCTGGACGAGCGTCAGGAGATTCGGCGAGAAGAAGGGCGTCTCGTCCAGGATGGCGGAGATCGGGCGGAGATTGATTGCGTTCGCTCCCAAGTCACCCAAGTCCTCTGCCCTGTTAGCTTTCGCATCAACCGCAACGACAAAACCCCTTGCCTCGCGGTGGCCGAACGGAACAGAAAGAAGCTGGCCGACGGCCAGCTTCTTTTCAAGCGCCTGCGGAACTTCGTAGGTGAAGAGCCGATCCAGCGCGAGGTCGATGGCGACCCGGACGTGCATTAGAGCTGCAGGATGGTCAGCTCGTTCTCAAGCGCGCTGTTGTCGAAGCTCTGCTTGTTGAAGATCACGTTGAGGCGCGAATACTTCGCCTTGATGACCTGCGCCGCGCCGCCCTTGCGGATGAGAATCCACGCCTTGTTGCCGAACGGCGTCGACGTGTACTGGCCGCCCGCCTTGCCGCACTCGATCTTCGTCGCCGTCGTGCCGTCGTACGTCTTGAGGTTGGACTGAAGGGCGTCGGCGTCGACGTTGCGCGAGACGAGCGCCGGAACGACGTCCGCGACCTCGCTCTGGAGGTTTTGCGTGACGCGCCACGCGACGTTCGCGGGCTGAAGCGTCGAGCCGCTCATGCCGGGAACGCCGCTGCCCGAAAGCGTGCTGATGTCGATGTCCACATACGCCTGACGGCTCTCGGCCGACGTGTCGAGGTCGAAGAGGGCCTTGAAGAACTCCGTCGAGCTGGACGCATTGATGACCTTCTTGTCCTCGTCATCCACGCCTTCCTGAGACGTCTGCGGCCACACGGCCTGAAGGCCCGCGCCCTCGCGCTCGGTGTTGCACTGCGTGATGGCCACGAACAGATTGCGGCCGCGCATCGACATGGCGGACGTGTTCGCCGACAGCATGGCCGACGAAATGGCCGGGAAGAGCGCACCCATCAGGATGCCGAGAATGCCGATAACGACGAGAAGCTCAACGAGCGTGAATCCCTTCGACTGCTTTTTCATGTTCATGACCTTTTTTAGTTTTGTTTGGTGTTTGTATTATCTCACAAATCGCGTTTCCGTTCAAGTGCCGCCCCTACTTCCGCTCCAGCGCCCGCCGCAAGTAGGGCAGGTAGGCGGCCGTGTAGGTGTGGAGACTCCACAGCGTCAGCAGAATGAGCCCGCCTTCGACGACATAGCAGCTGATGCGCCACGGCATCTCCCACGTCGCCGGCGCGAGCCGATGGAAGCAGAGGTAGACGTAGACCCAGCCCGCGCCCGGAAAGGAGAGCGCCGTGCGCACCTTGCCGAGCCACATCGCCGCGACGTCCGCGCCGTAGAGCGCGCCGACCGACCGCATGAACGTCACCCATGTGTCGCGCAGCATGTAAAGGACGGTGAAGCCGACCATCAGCAGCGCGTGGCACTCGCTTCCGCCCTGGTGCAGAACCTGCCACGAGAGGACGGGGAACGCAACGAGGTAGAAGATCTTGTCCATCAGCGGATCGGCCATCTTGCCGAGCGTCGAGACCACGTTCCAGCGCCGGGCGAGCGCGCCGTCCCAGGCGTCCGTCAGGCCCGAAAGCAGCATGGCGAGGCACGCGCCCAGTGCCAGCGCGCGGCTGGCGAGCCCGTCGCACATGAATTCCTGGACAACGGCCAAGACCGCCCACACGAAGATGAGCGGCACGCGCGCGAACGTCAGCGCGTTCACGAAGCGGGACTGGGCGTGGCGCGTCACGAGGCGCCCAAGCCTTCCGCCACGACCTCCTGCATGACGCCGAGCGTCTCCTGCAGCTGGATGAGCCGCGCCTTGAGGGCCTCGACCTTCGCCTCGGCCTTCTGGTAGTTGCGCCGCGTCGCGAAGAGCTGCTTCAGGATCTCGCCGGGGTCGAGGTCAAGGTCGGTCAGTTCCATGCCGTCCGGAATCGGCACGAGGACGGACTCGCCGCACTCCGAGCAGGTAATCTGCAACCCCGCGCCGCGATAGTCGATCACGAGGTTCTTGCCGCAGTGCGGACAGTCGAAGACGATGTCCGTATCGCGGATTTCCGTTTCGTCCCCGTTCTCGCGCACGGGCACTTCAACTTCGTCGTATTCCGATTCTGCCATGGCTTGACCTCCGTTCGTTTGACGGCATTATACCAAAAAACGAAAACCTTCGCTTGGGGCCTGTCCCCACGCGGGGTGCGCCGCAAAAGAGGGGATAATCTCCCGCATGAATCCCCTCGCGGCATTCCTCCTCCTGCCCATGGGCCTCCTCGCGGCGGCTTTTTCGCAAAGAGGCGCGATGAGGTGCTGAAAGTGCGCGAGCAAGAGGCCCTGCGAGCCTTCACCTGTCCGCTGGCGGCAAGTCGTTGAGGGCGCGCGCGGCCGCATACTGCGAGCGCGGCGTGACGATGAGGGCGACGCCCTCACGCGCGGCGGCCGCCGCCATGTCGGACGGCACGGGCCGGCCGTGGCAGAGGACGATCACGCTGCACCCGACGCGCGTGCCGACGGCGATCGCGTTGAGGTGGTTCTGGATCGTGACGAGCGCGCACCCGTTGCCCGCGTGTCCCAGGACGTCGGACAGGAGGTCGCCCACATAGCAACTGGTGGCCGACGCGCCTTCAACATTTACGGCAACCTTGCCGCCGACCCGTTCGCAAATCTCCTCCAGCGTCATCCGCATCGCGCTCCTTTCCATTCTTCGGCGCGGATTATACCACATTCCACGAAATCCGTTCCACGGTTGACAGGAAAAAAAAAAATGAATATAATTGTCGGCATAATTGCGCGAAGTGTTCGTGCGATGTCCAACACGGAGGCGGGGCGATGCAAAAGCAGGCGAACGGTGGAACGGGATGCCGTAGGGCGGCATTTCTCTTGGGTGCGTTTTTTGCGTGTGCGGGCGGCGGGGGCTTCGCCGCGACGTCGTACGTGGTGCCCTGGTACGTGAATCCGGCGCGGACGGCGCAG
>CAYQUI010000073.1:0-6232 GCA_964420685.1 uncultured Lentisphaeraceae bacterium
GAAACGTGTGGTAGTATTTCCGGTCAGGCGTCGTTCAGCAGTTCGCTAAAATTGTCTTTGTTGTTCGGTTAAATTACTTACGTCAACTTCTCCTTGGAGGATTTTCCGCCATTATACCAAAAATCTAGGGCCGACGAACGGGCCGAATCGTCAGAACAAAGCGCGCGCCATGCGGCTCGACAGGCTCACAGACAACGTCGCCGCCGTGAAGACGCGCGATGCGACGGACAATCGCCAGTCCCAGGCCCGCGCCACCCGTCTCCGCCGCTCGCGCCGGATCGACACGGTGAAAGCGTTCGAAGATCCGCTCGGCCTCGCCCGTCGGGACACCACGTCCCGCATCCTCGACGACCAGCCGCGCCGCGTCTCCGACCCGTGCGCACGAGACACGGACGGTCGGCGAACCCGAATGGCGAAGGGCGTTCTCAACCAAGTTCGCCAACGCCTGCGCCAGCAACTGCGAATCGCACGTCCACGGAAGAGCCTCGACAGACCCCTCGGACACCGCGAGGTCAATGCCGCCGGCGCACGCCCTGGGATGAAGCCGCTCGACCGTCTCTCGCACAAGGCCCGCAAGATCCGTCTCCTCCAGGTGCAAAGTCTCCCCTTCGCGCTCCAACCGTGCCAAGTCCAGAATCTCCTGAACCAGAGCCTGAAGCCGACGGGACTCCTTCTTGATCATCGCGGCGAGCGGATCGTGCGCATCCATCAGGTCTGCCGCGCCGAGGATGCCCGTGAGCGGGGTCTTGATCTCGTGAGAGACGTCGGCGATGAACTCGCGACGGAACTTCTCAAGCTTCGCAAGCGCGCGAATCTTCATCCGCTGTCGCCATGTCACGACAAAGAAGAAGACAACGCCCGCAACGCCAAGAAGTCCCGCCAGGACGATCACGACGAGTGCCTTCAGAAACGGGAGCAGCATGCGGAACGCGGGACGCCCGACGCCAATCTGATAGTCGCCCGACTGGGCAACCTTGAACTGGCAACGGACATCGGCCCCGCTCGTCGTGTCATAAAAGCCCATGCGCCCGGCATCCGCATCTTCCGAGAGGAAGAAAAGCGGGCCATGGCAAATGCGCAGACGCAGCCCCTCGGCCTTGCACGTGTCGCCAAAGGACTGAATCGCCTTGAAGTCAAGCGTCCGCAACGGCTCGGCCAGCACAATCGACGCGAGGTCGGCACGCGACTGGAGTTCCTGTTCCGACCACGACTGGACGCTCCGCTGGTAGACGAAAAGTTGCCAAAGGAACGCCACGAACACCGCCAGGAACGCCACCGCCGCAAGCAACGGCCCGGCCCAGCCCCATCGATCGCCTTTCACGACGCCCTCCTTCAGCCGATGCGATAGCCAATGCCGCGCACCGTCTCGATGTGCTTCGCCCACGAGCCCAGCTTCTGGCGAAGCTTCGCGACCTGCACGTCAACCGTGCGCTCAGCCGCCGAACGCGCGAAAATGCGTCCGCGATGGGCGACCAGTCGCACGAGGAGATCGAACTCGCCGCCCGTGAGATCCAGCGCCCTGCCACGCAACGTCGCACGCCGCGCCGCCTCGTCCAGGACAAGCCCGTCCAAGTCCACGCCCTCCGTGACGGGCAGCCCCCGCCGAAGGACCGCCTTGACGCGCGCCAGCAAGACCGAACGGTCAAAAGGCTTCGTGACATAATCGTCCGCTCCCGCCTCCAGCCCCCGGCAGATGTCCTCCGGCTCGGTGCGCGCCGTCAGCATGATGATGCGCGTCGCGGCCAGATCGGGCGTCTCACGAATCCGCCGCGCGACGGAAAAGCCATCCACCCCCGGCAGCATGACGTCCAAAAGCACGAGGTCGGGATGTTCACGGGCCGCTGTCGCGAACCCGTCATCACCCCGACCTGCCATGAAAATGTCGCGATAGCCCGCGCCTTGAAGCACCATCCCCAAAAGCGTACGGATGGTCAAATCGTCTTCGACAACCAGAATCTTCGCGGTCATCGCGGACGTGGCGCGGGCGGCGCCGGACATCAGACCCCGCCGCGGCCGCGCAGCGTGCCGTGCGAGAGGAAGCCGTCGTACTTGCGCACGAGGAGGTGCGACTCCATGATGCGGAGCGTGTCCAGCGCGACGCCCACGATGATGAGGAGCGACGTGCCGCCGAAGAACGAGGCGATCGCCCACGGAATCGACATCCAGCCCATGAGAATCATCGGGATGAGCGCGACGATGAGAAGGCCCGAACCGCCGATCAGCGTGATCTTCGTCATCATGTCATCAAGATACTCGGCTGTCGCGCGACCCGGACGAATGCCGGGAATGTACGAGCCGTCCTTCTTCAGGTTCTCGGAAATGTCAATCGCATTGAACTGCGTCGCCACCCAGAAGAACGCGAAGAAGAGAATCGTCACCGCGTAGACGGCCATGTGCAACGGCGTCGGGTTCGAGAGATCCTGCGCGAAGCGGTTCAGCGCGCCCGAGATTCCCGTCGAGGTCGGATCGGTGAACTTCATGAGAATCGCGCTCGGAATCTGGATGAGCGGCTGGGCGAAGATGATCGGCATAACGCCCGTGTAGTTCACGCGCAACGGCATGAACGTCTGCTGCATCCCGTAGGTGTTGCCGCCCGACACGCTGCGACGCGTCGTGTGAATCGCGACCTTGCGGACGCCCTGCGTCAGCATGACCGTGCCCATGACGACGAGGACGAAGAAGAGGACGACGATCGGAAGCTCGGCAATCGGGGCCGACGCCTGGACGCCCGCGAGGCCGAAGTAGCGCTCCCATGCGCTGATCAGAGCCTCCGGCAGACGCGAGGTGATGTTGATCATGATGATGAGCGACGCGCCGTTGCCAATGCCGAAGGTCGTGATCTGATCCGCCAGCCACATCACGAAGAGCGCGGCGGACGTCATGCCGATCACGGTCATCAATTGGAAGCCGAGACCCGGATTCGCCACAATCTCGACGCCCGCGAACGCCGGGCCAAGCGCGCCCGGATGGCTGAGCATCGTCGCGATTCCCCAGGACTGCACAATGCAGAGGACGATCGTGAGGTAGCGCGTAATCTGCGCGAGCTGCTGACGGCCCGACTCGCCCTCCTTCTTCAACTTCTCCAGCGCCGGAATGACGGACGAGAGGAGCTGAATCACGATCTGCGCCGAAATGTAGGGCCAGATCGAGAGAAAGCCGATGGCGCACTGTCCGAGCGCACCGCCCGTGAAGACGTCGAACCAGTCAAGAAGGCCGCCGCCCGCCGCGCTCTGCTTGGCCGTCTCGATGACGGTCTGAAGCGTCCGCCAATCGACGCCCGGCGTCGGAATCTGGGAAATGAGGCGGCAGACGAACACCAGCCCAAGCGTAATGAAAATTTTCTTGCGCAGTTCCGGAATGCGGAACACGTTCGAAAAGCCCTTTGTCATCGACATGATTGCGTTTTCTCCTTATTTGAGACTTTGGATGATTATATCAAATGCCACGGCACTGCGCAACCACCCGCCGCGCGCTTTCAAGCGTGTTCCAGAGCAACATCGTAATCGTCATCGGCCCGACGCCGCCGGGAACGGGCGTCATCGCCGAGGCGACGGACGCGCAACTCGTGAAGTCCGCGTCGCCGACCAGGCGGAAGCCCTTCGGCTTCGTCGCGTCAGGAATGCGGTTCACGCCGACGTCAATGACGACCGCGCCCGGCTTGAGCATGTCGCCCGTCAAAGTGTTCGGCCGCCCCGTCGCGACGACGACGACATCCGCCGTGCGCGTATAGGCCGCGACGTCCGGCGTGCCCGTGTGGCAAAGCGTGACGGTCGCGTTCGTCTCCTTGCGCGCGAGAAGGACGGCAACCGGCTTGCCGACAATGTTCGAGCGGCCGATCACGACGGCATGCTTGCCGCGCACGTCCATCCCCGAAAACTCGATGAGCTTGATGATGCCGTGCGGCGTACACGGCAGAAAGCACGTCTCGCCAATGAGCATCTTGCCGACGTTGACAGGAGTAAAGCCGTCCACGTCCTTCTCGGGCGCGATCGCGTCAATCACCTTCTTCTCGTCAAAGCCCTTCGGAAGCGGAAGCTGCACGAGAATTCCGTGAATCGCCGGGTCGGCGTTGAGCCGCGCGATCTCGTCGAGAAGCGTCGCCTCCGCAATCGTCGCGGGCAGGCGAATCTCGCGCGAATACATCCCCGCCTCGGCGCACGCCTTCTCCTTGGCCGTCACGTACGAAACGCTCGCCGGGTTTTCTCCGACGAGAATAACGGCCAAACCAGGCGTCACGCCTCCTTTTTCCTTCAACTCCGCAACGCCCACGGCAATCTCGCCACGCAGGTTCTTCGCCAGTTCCTTGCCGTCAATCAACTTGCAGGCCATTCGCTTTCTCGCTCCTCTGCTCTTGAAGTTTCGTCAAAATCCGTACTGAACGCCAACTGAAATCGTGTAGATCGCCTCAACGCGCGTCTCTAGTCCGAGCGTCAGATTCGCCTCGGCCCGAAGCGACCAGGCGTCGTTGAGATGATAGAACGCGCCCACGCCCGCCTGCGGGCCGACCTGCCCGTCCCCGTCCGAAACGAGCCAGCCGCGCGCGCCGAACGCGACGAACGGATCGAACGCCGAGTAGCCGAAGAGGTCGCCATAGGCCTCCCACGCCTGAACGTGCGCAAGAGCCCCCACGCCGAACCCCGCCGCATTCTCCTGCCACGAGACGTCGCCCTCGACCGCCCAGAAATCGGAAAGATAAACGCCGCCGCGCACGGCCGCGCCGCCCAGTCGATGCAGACGCGAGCCGCCCTGCGGCATCGTCAGCGCGCCCGACACGCCCAGATAAGTTGAGTCCGGCGACGACTCTTCGGCGGCAACGGCCGAAGACGACGCAAGGGACATGAGAGTCACGAGAGACACGAGAAAAAACGAGGCCTTCCTCACTTGCTCCTTACTCCTTACTGCTTTCTCACCACCCCGTCGCCCGTGACAAGATACTTGTAGGTCGTCAGTTCTTCCAAGCCCATCGGCCCGCGCGCATGCAACTTGTCCGTCGAGATGCCGATCTCCGCGCCCAAGCCAAACTCGCCGCCGTCCGTAAAGCGCGTCGAGACATTGTGGTAGACGCACGCCGAATCGACGTCGCGCAGGAACTCCTGCGCACGCGCCGCCTCGTTCGTGACAATGCAGTCGGAATGGTGCGACCCATGGCAATTGACATGGTCAATCGCCGCGCGGACGTCGCGGACGACGCCCACGTTCATCTCCAAGGACAGGAACTCCCGTTCCCAGTCAACCGACGCATCCCCATCCGCCGCCACATGAAGCGTGACACCCTTGTCCGCCGCCCAGGCCCGCACCATCGGCAAGAAGACGGGCGCAAGCCGCTCATGGACAAGCAGACATTCGGCCGCGTTGCAGACACCCGGCCGCTGGGTCTTCGCGTTGTCAAGAATCGCGAGTGCCATCGCGAGGTCGGCCTTGTCGTCCACATAAACATGGCAGACGCCCTTGTAGTGCTTCAGAACGGGGACAAGCGCCGCCTCGCACATCGCACGAATCAGGCGTTCGCCGCCGCGCGGGATCGCGACGTCAACGAGTCCCACGGCCCGCACAAGCTCCGTCACGGCCGCATGGTCGAGAATGTCGATGAACTGCACGGACTCCGCCAAGTCGCCCAAGCCCGCGCGGACGGCCTGCGCCAGCGCGCGGTTCGTCTCGATCGCCTCCTTGCCGCCACGCAGGACGACGGCGTTGCCCGTCTTAAGGCAGAGAGCCGCCGTATCGACAAAGACATTCGGACGGCTCTCGAAGACGACGGCCACGACACCGAACGGCACGCGCACCTTGCGAATCGTGATGCCGCTCGGCCGCACCCGCTCCCCCAGCGTCTCGCCGACGGGATCGGGGAGCGCCGCAACCGTGCGGACACCCGCGACCATCGCGTCGAAGCGCGCGGCCGTCAGCGTCAACCGATCGATCATCGCCGCCGCCAGCCCAGACTCCCGAGCCCGCGCGACATCGGCCACATTCGCCGCCGAGACGGCGTCGCGCTGCGCCTCCAGCGCGGCCGCGACCCGTTCCAGCGCCGCGTTCTTCTCGTCCGCCGAAAGCCGCACCAAATCACCGGCGGCGGCACGCGCGCGCTGCGCCCGCGCCCGGACATATGCCTTGACGTCCTCGCTCATGCTCTGTCTCCCGTCAGCGAGCCGCGCCGCCGATTTCGTTTCGGTTGTTCTCGATGGACACGTTCTCGGCGCTTCGCACGAGCACGCCGCCGTCCCCCTTCTCGCGC
>CAYQUI010000074.1:0-6185 GCA_964420685.1 uncultured Lentisphaeraceae bacterium
CGTCCGTCTCGACCTTGACGAACACCCAGTTCGTGCGAAAGCAGTCGATGACAAACGGCTTGACCTTCGTGATTTTCATGGCTTTTCTGAAACGAGTTTCTGTTGGAAACGGTGGTTCGGACGACGCTCAGCAGTCCACGTCAGCCGGCATATGCTGGCAGGAGCAGCCGGCGTCGCACGTCACGATCTCGCCGGCCATGTTGCCGGAGTCCTCGCTCGCGAGAAAGGCGACGACGTTCGCGATGTCCGCACCCGTCGCCTCGCGCCCCAGCGGACAGTTCGCGCGGCGGCGTGCCTTGACCGACTCGTCAAGCGCATCCCACCGCTCGGTGTAGATGTAGCCCGGCGCGCAGCAGTTGACGCGGATGCCAAGCGGCGAGAGGTCTAGCGCGAGCGCGCGCACCATCGAGTTGATCGCGCCCTTCGACGCGCAATAGGCCGTGCGGTTGCGGATTGCGCGCCGCGCCGTGTTGGACGACAGGAAGACGACCGTGCCGCGAAACGGGCCGCCGACCGTGTACGGACGCTTCATGAAGAAGCGGTTCGCAACCGCCTGCGTAACCTGGAAGCCGCCCTTCACGTTCGTGTTCATGACCTTCAACACCGCGTCGGGATCCATCTCCAGCGGGCCGCCAAGGCCAAGGCCCTGGTCGGCCGCGTTGTTGACGAGAATGTCGAGCGTCCCCGCCTCCGTCTCGATCCGGTCCATCAGCGCAGTGACCTGCGCCTTGTCACCGACGTCGCACGCCTGCGCCGTCACGCCCGCGACGCCCATCGCCTTCAACGACTCGACGCCGCGCGCCGTCGAGGCCTCCGACGACCCGCACATGAAGACACGCGCGCCTTCGTCCACAAACTTCTTCACGAGCCAAAGACCCGTGTTTCGATTCCCGCCCGTGACGAGAACGACCTTCCCGGCAAAGCGATTCATCTTCGACCGTCTCCCCTCCTTGGATTCCTTAAAGACGACCGCATTATAACACATTGCCCACGCCAAATGTGCGCGTTTGCGCAAAAATTTTTCGGCTCGTTTGCGCAAACCGAGGCGAGCCGCACACGCCCGCCCTATCGGCAGAGCAATACGATGCCGAGAAGGATGAGGGCGAGCGCAAGGCCCTTGCGGCGCAAGTTCGTCTCGTGGAAGAAGAGCGCGCCGAGCACAAACGTAATCACGACCGAAAACCGCCGCAAGAGCGAGCAGACGGAAATCGGAACGTCTGGGAGGGAAAGCCCCTTGAAGTAAAGCCAGTCCGCGCCCGCAAGGAGGATGCCGACGAACGGAATCGTCCAGCGCCAAGAGAAGGCATGCGTCGCCGGGAACGCCCGCGAGACCAACAGGCCTATCGCGTAGACGGCAATCAGTCCGACCTGAAAAACGAGCTGCGTCGGCTCGACCGGCGCACGGGCGACTTGGAAGACGAACTTGTCGAACAGGGCTGACAGAGCCGAGAACGCCATGCCCGCGACCGCGCACCAGACGGCGCGATTCCGCAGAAAGTCAATCCCTTCATGCCGCCCCGCCCAGGAGAACACCCAGTAGCCGAGGAAGACGGCCGCCATGCCGACGCCTTGGAGAACGGTCGGGACTTCGCCATAGACAAACAGCGCGGCCAGAAAGACGAACGCCGGCGCCGACGCCCGGATCGGCGTCGCGATCGTGAGCGGCAACGTCCGCAACGCGCAAAAGGTGAAGACCCATGACACGGAGACGATCAGGGACTTCAGGAATCCGAAGACGAGAACGCGCGCGTCCACCGCCATGAGGGACGAAGCCAGCCGCCCCGTCACGGCGAGGCCAACCAGGAAGGCCGCGCATCCGAAGCACGTCGAACCCAGCAGAACCGGCAGGACGGCATTCTCCCGAACGCTCGCCTTTTTCGCAAGATCATAGAGCGCAAGAAAGCAGGCACTCAGCAGAATCCAGATTGTCCAGTCCATCTCAAACCGTCCGTCCAACCAAATCGTGCGCAAGCGTCCTCAAGAACGTCGTCTCGCCAGGCAGCCCGTCCAGCGCGGCAATCGCCGCCGCCGTCGTCTCGTGGACGCGCCGCTCCGTCTCTGCGCGCGAGAAAAGCCCATCGCCGTCCAGCAAATCGTCTTCGTACTGAAAAGCCAACCCCAGATTCTCGGCGAAGCGTCCGAGCTGCGCAACAGCCGCCGCCGTGCCGCCCCCCGCAGACGCGCCCATTTCCGCCGCCGCGACGAAAAGATCGGCCGTCTTGTGAAGATAGACGAAAGGAACGGACGATGCGTCGGCGGTCTGCGTCGCACCCGCCACGTCCTCGACCTGCCCCTGAACGACGCCGACGCCCTTCGCGCCCAAAGCATCGACGATTGCCGCGACATTGCGCGGCGCGCGCGCGGCCGTCCGATAGGCCAGCGCGAGAAGCGCGTCCCCCGTCAGAATCGCGTTCGCTTCGCCATACTTTTTCCAGACCGTCGGGCGGCCACGCCGCTCAACGTCATTGTCCATCGCCGGCAAGTCGTCATGGACGAGCGTGTAGTTGTGGAGAAGTTCGATGGCCGCCGCCGGATAGCGCGCATCCTCGGCCACGCCGCCCGCCGCGACGGCAGACGCAAGACAGACGAGCGGACGGATGCGCTTGCCGCCCGAACCGACGGCATAGCGCATCGCCTCGGCGAGAACCGCCGGGCGCGCGTTCGCGGGCGGCAGAACCTCGTCCAGCGTCGCCTCGACCAACGCCAACCACGCCGCCCTCATCGCACCGCCCCCTTCTTCGTCCGGCCCGTGCGCGCGGACACGGCCTTTTCGCCGACAATCGCCACGCCGGCCGAACAGCCGAGGCGCGTCGCGCCGGCCGCGACCATCGCTTCCGCCGTCTCGCGGTCGCGGATGCCACCCGCCGCCTTGACGCCCATCTCCCGACCGACCGTCCGCCGCATGAGCGCGACATCCTCGACCGTTGCGCCGCCCGCGCCAAAGCCCGTCGAGGTTTTCACGAAGTCGAAGCCGACCCGCTGCGCCATCTGGCAGCCCCGAACAATCTCCGCCTTCGTGAGATTGCAGCATTCGAGGATGAGCTTGAGCGTGACATCCGAACGAAATGTCCGACACGTGCGAACCCACTGAAGCAGCTCCGCCTCGCAGGCCGGCGGCGCAAACTTGAGCAGCCGCTGGTTCACGACGAGATCCAGTTCGTCCGCCCCCGCCTGAATCGCGTCCGCCGCCTCGAAGCACTTCGTGCGGTTCGTGCTCGCGCCCAGCGGAAAGCCCACGACCGTGCAGACGCGCACGCCGCTGCCCTTGAGCGCACGCGCCGCCGCCGTCACCTCGGCGGGATTGACGCAGACCGACGCGAAACCGTGCGCCTTCGCCTCCGCACAGAGCGTCGCGACCGCCGCCTTGTCGCCGGCGGGCTTCAGAAACGTGTGATCAATGAGCGGAGCCAGATCCATCGCCGGATTCCCCCTTCTCCTTCGTGATGTAGATGCGCGCCATGTCCGTCTTGTAGGCGGACTTCTCGGAGATGTCCAGCTCCTCGAACAGCTTTTCGCCGGGGCGAATGCCCGTGAAGACGATTGGAATATCCACATAGGGCCGATAGCCGGCCTGACGAATCATCTGTTCCGCGAGATCGACGATGCGCACGGGCGCGCCCATATCGAGCGTGTAGATCGCCTTTTCGGAACGACTCGCCGCCTGAAGAACAAGTCCGACGGCCTCTTCGACCGTCATGAAATAGCGCTTCATCTCCGAATGCGTGACCGTGACCGGCACGCGCCGCGCAATCTGCTCGCGGAAAAGCGGCACCACGCTCCCGGACGAACCGAGGACGTTGCCGAAGCGGACGGCGCAAAACGACGTGCCGCCCGCCTCGTTCAGCGCGAGGATGGCCTGCTCGGCGGCGCGCTTCGTCCGCCCCATCACCGAAACGGGATTCACCGCCTTGTCCGTCGAAATGAGGACAAAGCGCGCGACACCCTGGGCTTTCGCAAGCGTCGCGAGGCATTTTGTGGCCTCCGTGTTGTTACGCGCGCCTTCGCGCGGATTCATCTCGACCATTGGCACGTGCTTGTAGGCCGCCGCGTGCAGGACGACGTCGGGGCGATAGGCGCGGAACAGATCCGCCATGCGCGCCGCGTCATTGACGTCCACCATGAGCGGCTTCGTCGGACACGTCGTGCGGATGACCGTCCGCAATTCGCGGTCGATTTCGTAAAGCGCGTTCTCGCCGCGCTCGACCAGGAGAAGGAGCTTCGGATCTGCCGCCGCGACCTGCCGCACCAGTTCCGAACCAATCGAGCCGCCCGCGCCCGTCACCATCACCGTCTTCCCGCGCAGGAACGCGGCAGCCGCCGCCGAATCCATTCGCCGGACGCCGCGTTCAAGAAGCGCGTCCACGCGCACGCGCGAGAGCGCAATCCAGCTCCAGACGATCCGCCACCCGACGAGGCCAAGCGAAGCAAGGGCGAACGTGATAAGCGTAATCGAGTACGGCGGACGAACATGCGACAGTGCCTCAACCGGCGTCAGGCACCGCAGAAGCGTCAAGACGCCGGCGGCCAGAGCCGTCGCGCAGAAGTAGCGCGGCAAATCGCACGTCGAGAAGCGACGCCAGGCGCCGCGATAGCACCCGCAGAGGACAAGGGCGAGGAGATGCGCCACGGCGACCGAGACGAAGGAAAACGCGACGACGCGCCACCCCCAGCGCGGCGACTGAAAATCAAACCGCAACAGGAACGCGCCCCAATAGGCCCCCGCCAAGACCAGCGCGTCCGCGACAAGGCCAGCCACGCGCGTCAGCAGGAAAAGAAACCAAGCCTCTTTGCTCCTCGTCATGTGTCGCGGTATTATATCACATTCGTCCCCACTAGCCGGCGAAGACGAGATCGGACGGCGGCGGCGCGGAGAAATGAACGCGCGCGCCCGTCGTCGGATGACGAAACGCCAACTCAACCGCATGCAGAAGCGTTCGCGTCGGACGACGACGGAGCCGGCGGTCGCGTGTCGCGTCACCGTAAAGCGGATCGCCGACGATCGGACAAGCGAGTTCCTTGGCGGCATGAATGCGAATTTGGTGCATCCGCCCCGTCTCGATGTCAAAGCGAACGAGTGCCAGCGAACCCTGCCGCCCCAAAAGCGCATATCGGGAAACCGCATGCTGCCGATCAATGGGCATCGAGAGCGTACCCTGCGGCGCAAGGCCGCGTCGCCAATGGCAGACGGCCAAATAAGTCTTTTCGACCGTGCGATGCGCCTCGAACTGGCGACGCAAGGAAAGGTAGGCGGACTGTGTTCGCGCAAAGACCATCACGCCGCTCGTGTCCATGTCAAGACGATGAACGACGCCCGGACGCTCGGACGAGCCGACGCGCGACATTTCGGGGAAGCGGCGAACCAACTCGTCCGTCAAAGCCCCCGTTTCGTGTCCAGGGGCCGGATGCACAATCTGCCCCGCCGGCTTGTCAACGACGACAAACGCGGCGTCCGTGAAGAGAAGCCTCATACTCCTTCAAGCCTCGTGCCCGCAGACGACAGGCCGGGCATGCCCCGCAGCCCGCGCCTGGCACCCCCTTGTAACAGGTCACGGTCTCGTTCTTGATGACGTCGAGAATGCCAAGTTTGTCTGCCAACGCCCATTCCTCGGCCTTTGTGAGGTGAATGAACGGCGTGACAATGCGAATCGGATAGTCGAGCGCCAGGCGAATCGCCTTCTCCTGCGCACGGATGAACGCCGCGCGGCAGTCGGGGTAGCCCGAAAAGTCCGTCTCGGAAACGCCCGTGTGAATCTCCGTCGCGCCCAGCGTCTTCGCCCACACGGCTGCCGCCAAGAGGAAAAAGGCGTTCCGACCCTCGACAACCGTCGTCGGACAAGTGGCCCCGCGCGTCCGCCGGATCTTCATCGTCGGATCCAACAGCGCGTTCGTCGTGAGATCCTTGTAGAAGCCCAGTTTCACGACCTTGTGCGCCGTCACACCAAAGCGCTTCGCCAATCGACGCGCATAGCGCGTTTCGATGGCATGGCGTTGGCCATAGGAAAAAGTGATGGCCGCGACCTCCTGCGCGCCGTGTTTCTTCACGGCGAGCGCAAGGCTCGTGGCCGAATCCTGTCCACCTGAAAGGACAACAACTGCTTTCATGAAAACAGAAACCTTCGATGTAAAGGAAAAAAAAAGAGCCGGCGGCGTCCTACTCTCGCGCGGGCGAGTCCCGCACTACCCTC
>CAYQUI010000075.1:0-5943 GCA_964420685.1 uncultured Lentisphaeraceae bacterium
TTGTAGCTCAGTTGGTTAGAGCGCGTCCCTGATAAGGACGAGGTCACAAGTTCGATTCTTGTCAGGCCCACCAGATGCATCGCATCGGGGGTATAACTCAGTTGGTAGAGTGGCTGCTTTGCAAGCAGCATGTCGCCGGTTCGAATCCGACTACCTCCACCAATTGCCAGTTCTCAACATCTAGATTCGTATGCCGCATCGAGTTCCTCGGTGCGGCTTTGCTTTTTAGGCGGCAAGTCTTGTTGCGTTTGAGGGGACGCGAATGCCGATGACGGTGCGCTGCGCCCGTTGCCCTTGCTCTTGTGTGAGCAGACGATCGTGTTAGTCGTTAGCAGACTTCTCGTCCGACATCCGCGTTAAGATGAGAAGGGGCGTGGCATTTTGTCCAAAAGCCTCTTCCCGCAGGACAAGGCGGTAGTTGGTCTTGAGGAGATTCCAGTAGGCAAGTTGCTGTTCAACAGGCCGCTCGTTGCAGACGGGCGGCTCGATTGCGAACGTATAGCCTGAAAGGGCCGCGACGGGACACTCTGTCGTCTTGAGAAGTTTTCGCCAGTCGCCGTCCGAGAGGATCGCGAATGGACCCATTTCCAGACCTTTGGGAACGCGACGGTTCGTCTCGATCGCCAAATAGAGGTCTTGTGTAAAGAGTGTCTTTCCGCCTGGATCAAGCGTCTCGATTGTCCGTGCGACATCCCGCAACTGCGCCAGTTCCGTTTTCGGCTTTTTCCGTGACCAGAAGCGGTCTTGCCCGTTTGTCGCCCACGTCTCCAGTAGCGGAGAGCCAAAGGCCGTTGCACAGCACAAACCCAGCACGAGCAAACGTGCGCGAGGAAGGATGAGATCCGTACGCCCAACGAAGTTGACGGCGGCGAAGACCGCAAGAAGACCCATAATCGGGACTTGGTAGTCCTCATAGGGGAAGGGCGCCAGCATCTGCACGACGAAAACGGCGAGAAATGCGGCCAGCAACAGTCGGGCGTGTCTGAATCCGCCAAGGCCGAGAACGAGGAAGATTGGCAGATACCAACGCACAAGGCGGCTGAGGCTTCCCACCGTCCAGGTGAGGTCGAATCCACCGCGCGCGGCATGATAGGTTTGCGCCGCGACGAGTCCTGCGCGTGTTGCCGGGTCGAGCAGGAACGTCCCGTAGACGAAGGTCAGTCCGCCCAATCCGCCCAGGCAGAACGCCAACAAGGCCTTCCCTTGTCGCGCACACAGCAATCCGATTCCGACGACGGGCAGGATTGCGCCGAGCGAGAGGCGTGTTCCGGCCGCCAACGCGAGGCAGAGGCCTGCGCCGAGCGCGGCAATCGCATGGCGTTGCGCGACCGTCAAGAGGAAGAAGCCGGCGAGGACGAAGAGACTGGCGAGCGCGTAGGTCTTGGGGATCGCCACATAATAGAGATGGTAGAGATTCGTCGCCAGCAGGAAGAAGACGACGAGCGCGGCCGTGTTTCGTCGCGCTTCGGGCACGAGTCGTCGCGCAAGAGCCATCGCCAGCAGAATGCCGCACAATCCAAGGCTCAGCGTGAAGAGGCGCGCGCCGAGGAGCCCGAACGTCTGCCAGATTGGGGCAAACGGTGCATAGACGAACGGGAGGACGGGGCCTTGCGTGTAGGCGAAATCACGATACGGCACAAGACCGTCCGCCACAAGGTTCGCCGCATAGAGATACCAGCCTTCGTCTTGGTTGAGTCCGCCCATCCACACGGCGGCCGCACCGAGAATCAGGCTGGCCGCAAGAGCCATCGCGCCAAAAAGGCCGCCGCCACAGATTCGGGAACTGTTCATGCTCGTTTCTTCCTCCCAATGTTTTGCGGGGACGGTTTTAACGCCCGCAGATCGATTCCCAGTTCCGCGAGCGGTTCGCGGACGAAGGCGCGCAGATGCGCGCGCGGGTGCGGCAGCGTCAATTCGGGTGTCGCCAGCCGGACGTCGCCGAAGAGAATGAGGTCGAGATCGATTGTGCGCGGCCCGTTTCGCACTGTTCGGATGCGTCCGAGGCGATCTTCGATTGCATGCATCGCGCGCGAGAAGGCGAGCGGCGCGAGCGTCGTCTCGAAGAGGGCGGCCTGATTGAGGAAGGTTTGTGCCGCGAATTCGGGCGGCACGTCCACCGGTTTCGTCTCGCGCACGGTGCTGACGTCCACGAGCCGTGTCTCCGGCAGTTTCGCGAGGGCCGCGAGGGCGCGCGAGAGAAACGCCGCGCGGCGGCCGACGTTCGAGCCGAGCGAGACGACTGCCTGCACGGCGGCGGGGTTGCGCGCCACATAGACGAACGCGGGATGCGAACTTGTCACGGTCACGGTTTCGGACGCGGCGCGGTTCAGCGTCGCCACGTACGGATTCGTGAAGCGTACGCCGTTCAGTTTCCAGCAGAGGCCGCGCGAGGTCATGCGCGTTTGGGGGCCGGGCGCAAAGACGGAGATGCCCGCGTCCTTCCGCGTCCGAATCGTCAGCCTGTCGCGTACGGGATAGAACGTGCCGTATTCGCTGACGATCGGGATTTCTGCCGCCAGTGCGCGGTAGACGTTGCCGATTGTGTGGTCTTCGCGTTTCCCCGTTGCGCCGACGATGACGGTCGTGTCCTTCCAGCCCGCTGGATCTTCCGCGCGGCAGAGGGCGAACGCCTTGTCCAGATCGTTTGTTTCCTGGTCGGCGATGTGGACGCATCGCTGTTGCGCGTCTTCGTCTCCGCCGGTGTCGAAGCTGTCGAGATCGCCCACGATGACGTCGGGCCAACGACGAAAGCGGCGGCGATAGTCCGCCGCCGCCGAATCGCAGGCGATGACGCGCGTCGCCGCCTTGAGGAGCCGTTCCGGCTCCGAACCCCGCGCGGGGAAGTCCCCCGCCGCGAGGATGACCGTTCGCCTTGCGCTCGCGCGGGAGACCATTTCGCCGTTTGGCTACTCGTGGATTTCGCCGGCCTTGAGACGCTTGAAGTAGCTCTTCGTCTCTGCCGCGACGACGCCCGAGAGCGCGAGAAGGGCGATCATGTTCGGCACGGCCATGAGGCCGTTGACGATGTCCGCAATGCCCCAGACGGCCGAGATCGTCATGTACGGGCCGATGAAGACGGCCGCGATGTAGAGCCAGCGGTAGACGAGGACGGGCTTCATGTTCCCGTTCGTCAGGTACTCAAGGCAGCGCTCGGAGTAGTAGTCCCAGCCGAGAATCGTCGTGAAGCCGAAGAGGACGAGCGAAACCATGAGGAGCGCGTCCGTCACGATCGGCGGCAGGAAGGGGATGCCGACGGCAAACGCCTTCATCGTGGCCTCCGCGCCGGTCGCGGCGCTCGCGCTGTAGAGTTCGGAGATGCCCTTGAACGACTCGGCCGAAATCGGCTGGTTCGTCATCGTGAGGGCGAGGCCCGTCATCGAGCAGACGACAATCGTGTCGAGGAACGTGCCCGTCATGGACACGAGGCCCTGGCGGACGGGTTCCTTCGTCTGCGCGGCGGCCGCCGCAATCGGGGCGGATCCGAGGCCCGCCTCGTTCGAGAAGATGCCGCGCGCGATGCCTTTCTGCATGGCCGCGATGATGGCGCCCAGCGCACCGCCCGCCGCCGCCTGAAGGCCGAACGCGGACGTGACGATCGTGCTGATCGCCGACGGAATCTTGCCGAGGTTGCAGAAGACGAGCATGAGCGAGAACGCGACGTAGAGGATGACCATGAGCGGAATCACCTTCTCGCTGACCTTCGCGATGCGCTTGAGCCCGCCGATGACGACCAGGCCGACCATGAACGCGAGCAGGATCGAGCCGAAGATCGTCGCGCACGAGTAGGAGTTGCCGAGAATCGTGAAGTTGTGGACGTTCGCCGTGTCGATGTAGCTCTTGAAGAACGTGTTGAACGAGCCGCAGATCGAGTTCACCTGCGTGAACGTGCCGATTCCGAAGAGGCCGACGAGGACGCCAAAGAACGCGAAGAGGCACGCGAGCCACTTCCACTTCGGCCCCATGCCGCGTTCGATGTAGTAGAACGGCCCGCCGAGCGTGTGGCCGGTCGCCTCGTCATGCTCGCGGTACTTGACGGCGAGAAGGCCTTCGGAATACTTCGTCGCCATGCCGAAGAGCGCGGCGAGCCACATCCAGAAGATTGCGCCAGGCCCGCCCGCGACATAGGCCGTCGCGACGCCGACGATGTTGCCCGTGCCGATCGTCGCGGAGAGCGCCGTGCACAGCGCGCCGAAGCTCGAGACTTCGCCCTTCGCGCCATGCTCGACCTTCTCGTTCTTGAACATGTACTTCAGCGCGCGCGGCAATTGGACGAATTGCATGCCGCCGAGGCGGATCGTCAGCCAGATTCCCCCGAAGAGAATCAGGATAATCAGGAGGGGAACCGGGAATCCGGCGATTTCGAACGACGTGCCCCAGACCTTGTCGTCAACCAAGTTCACGTAGTCCGTGAACGTATCCAGCCACGTGGCTGCCTGCATCATGTTTCGTTTCCTTTCCGTCCTTTTGCCTGAGAGATTGTCCCCGACCCTTTCGAGGAGTTACACCTTCGGCACCCTGCACCGTTGCAGAGCTTCTCCGGACCCGCACAAAGGCGGTAAAAGTCCGCGTATTATACCATATTAGGAGAAGAGCCACATGACAAGGCTCATCGCGACGCCGACGACGGCGCCAATCACGCCGCCCCAGAGCGTGACGCCGCGCAGTTCGCGGTTCGCCACCTGGCGCGTCAGGAGCACGAGCTTCTGCTCGTCGTAGCCCATGATCGTCTCGTAGACGATGTTCCAGATGTCCGTCTCCTCGATCAATTGGGGCAGGTGCTCGGCCAGATAGGATCGCATCTGGTTCGCGCAAATTCGCGCCACCGTCGCCCGTAGGTCGTCGTCAAAGAGATCCGCGACCTTGGCAAAGGCGCGCACCTCCTCTTTCAGCAGGTCGGGCAGGGCCGATCCGACGCCTTTGCCGACGCAACCCAGAAAGGACTTCGCCGTGTCGCCGAGGTCGTCCAGCTGCCGACGGACGTCCCGCTCCAGCGCGGCTTTCACGTCCGGCGACGACAGCTTCGCCACGATCTTTTCGGAGGACATCAGTTCTGTGCAGATGACCTCCTTCGTGTTCTCGGCGATGAGCTTCTTCTTTTTCGTGAAGAGGGCGTTGAACACCCATCGGATCGCCAGGTCGTTCGTCCCGGCGCCGATGGCGAATCCAACCGCCCCCTGAACGGCCATCTGGGCCAGCAGCGTCATGAAGCCGCTTCGGCCGTCGGCGGCTCGTCCGGCGTCTCCAGCGCATCGGCGATGCCGAGCGCCTTCGCCGCGCGGATCAGGCCTTCGTCGTCGCTCGCCAGGACGCATTTCACGCCGTGGACGGCTTCGAGCTCCTGCATCGTCGCGAGGTGAATCGCCTGCAGCGTGCCGACTTCGACCGGATAGGCCTCGGCCGCGCGCTTCAGCACCGTGTCCGTCACGGGGACTTGCGTGACCGCGCCGCAGACCGTTTCGATCCAGCCGCCGAGACGGGCACGCCCCGCGTCGTCGAGCTTGCCGCAGAGGCGCAGGTGGTTGGCGGCGCGACAGCATTCGGTGCGCATCAGCGTCGAGGCGTAGGCCTTCTCCCACTTGCCCCAGAACGCGGCCGACGGGCCGACGCCGAGCAAGCGGCGAATCACAAAAGACGAGTCGAGATAGACGATCATCGCGCGCTCCTTTCCTTTTTCATCTCGTCCAGCGGATCCTCCCCGAATCCGAAGCCGCCGATGTCCGCCACGGCGGACGCCGGCAAGGTCGGTTCGCGGAGCGGAAGGCGGCTGTCGCCGTCCTCCCCCAAGAGCCGCGCGACAATGCGCTTGTGGCTCGTGATCAGCACATCTTTCCCCTGGTGGGCCAGACCAAGATAATGGCTGAGCTGCTGTTTCAGCGTGGCCGTATTAACTGTTATGGTCATGATGTGGACATATGATAGACTTTTGTTTTCACCTTGTCAACT
>CAYQUI010000076.1:0-5081 GCA_964420685.1 uncultured Lentisphaeraceae bacterium
CCCGGCGCGAATCCCGCCACCTCGGCGTCGCCCTTGCGATGCTGCTCGATCCGCGAGTCAATGGCGGCGTTCAACGCCGCGTTCCACTGCCCCTCGTACGCCGCGCCCAGCGGCTCGACGGCGAACAGCCTGGCGGCAATCACGCCGCTCGCAACCAACAAAATCAGTCTCTTCATGCTCGATCTCGCTTTCCTTTGACATGTTTCGCACCTAAAATCCGACATTCGGGCGCATTGGTCTCGAATTATACCATAATCAGCCCAGACCCATCCGATTAAACAGATGCGAGACGGACGCATCCAGCCGCCCGTCTGTCAGATGTCCCAGCCCTCGCCGTTGCGACGCGAGACGAGCAGCCAGAGGAAGAACGGCGCGCCCAAAATCGCGCAGACGACGCCGACGGGCACGTCCGCGCCCGGCAACAGCCGCCGCACGAGCTCCGCACACGCGAGGAACGCGCCGCCGACAAGCGCCGACAGCACAAAGACGCGCTGAAGGCGCGGCCCGACCTTGCGGCGAACGGCATGCGGCACGACGAGTCCGACAAAGCCGATCGCGCCCGCAAGCGCGACCGAAACGGCCGTCGCGAACGAGACGAGCGCGAGGACGGCTACGACCGTCGCGCGCACATTGACGCCCACGGCCTCCGCCTCGGCACGTCCGAGTTCCATGACGTTAAGCCGTCGCGCGAGCAAAAGGAGGCCCGCGAGGACAACGGCCAAGACGGAACCGCCCGCCGCCAACGTCAGTCCCGTCACCGCGCCCAGCGAACCGTAGAGCCACTTCGAGAGCGCGGCAAAGTCCTCTGCCTTTGAGTAGGAAAGGACGAGCATGTCGAGCGAGCCGAGAAAGCCCCCCGTCACGAATCCGGCGAGGACGACCGCATTTCCGCCCGACAGGAGAAACGGGTTGGCCCCATCCGCCGCGCGCGCCCGCGCCGCGCAGAAGCCGACGGCGCAGACGAGCGCAAGCGAGACGCACGAGCCGAGGAGACTGGATGCCGGCAAGACCCAGGCGCCCAGCGCGACCAGCCCCAGATTCGTCGCGAGCGCGGCGAAGAGGGCCGCGCCGCCGACCGTGCCGAGCAGATACGGCTCGGCGAGCGGATTGCGAAGGACGCTCTGCAACGCCGCGCCCGACACGGCGAGGGCCGCCCCCGTCACGACGGCCGCCGGATAGGCCCAGTCGAATGACAGAGCCGATGCGTCCAAAAGCAGGAAAGCCGAGAAGAGAGACATCGCCATCGGAACTAGAACTCGTAGCGGACAGTGACAAGGAAACTCCGGCCCGCCGCCGGATAGACATACCACGGGTCGAAATACTCGCCGTAGTCGACGTACCGCTTGTCGAAGAGGTTGTCCACCGTGCAGGCGACCGTCAAGCCCCTCGCCCAGCCCCAAGTCGGCAAGACGCGAACGCCGACGTCGAAAACCCCGTAATCGGGAATCATCCCGCCCTGTCCGGCGAAGTCGCTGCCGTAGCGCTGTTCGCCGACAAAGCGATAGCCCCCATTCACCGCAAGCCAATCCACGAGGAAGTATTCGCCGAAAAGCCGAAGCTGCTGACCAGGGACGAGCGGCAGACGATTGCCCTTGTAGTCGCCCGCCGCAAAACGCGCGTCCGTGAAGGAGTAGAGAATGCCCGCCGACCCGACGCGCTCCCGCGACCACGTGAGCGACGTCTCGAAGCCGTCGCGGCGCGTCCGGTCCGGCGCGTTGACGTTCGCGTAGTTAAGGTACATGATTTCGTCCTCAAGCTCCGTGTGGAAATACGTCACGTTGAAGTTGAAGTCGTCCAGGAACGTCCAGTCCGCACCCAGCTGGAAGTCATCGCCCGTTTCGGGCGCGAGATCCATGTTCGGAACGCCGTAGTACGAGAACAGCTCGTCCGCCAGCGGCGCATGATAGAGATGCGACCACTTCGCGAAGACCTTGAGCCCCTCGGCCGGACGCCAGTTGACGCCCGCCTCGCCCGCGACCGCACCCTTCGTGACGCGGTCCGTCCGCCGCGTCGACGCGCTTGTGAACGTGTCGCGCGAATTGAACCACGCGCCGCGCGCGCCGCCGAAGACGGACAGGCTCTCGACCAGCCAAAACTCCTCGTGCGCGAAGAGCGCGCCGGAGAAGCGCGTGTAGTCGTTCTTCGCCGTCGACTCGGCCGTCAGTGTGTCCAGCGTCAGATCCGTGCCGAGCGTGAAACGATTGTCAAAGCCGGCGATTGCCGTCTCGTCAACGTAGGCGAGATTTCCGTCATACGTGTAGACCGTGTAGTCCGTATAGCCCGTAGACGTCCGGCGGCGGAACGAAAACGAGCCGTCCAGACGGCGGTCGTCGTCCAGGACGCCCACGCCCGACAGCGTCAAGCCATAGACGGAATTGCGTGCCTGCGTGTCGTTGTCGGAGGCCCGACGGGCGACTGGCCGCCAGTCGCCGTAGTCAACGCCGTTCGCCGCGCGCCCCGTCAGAATGCCACCAGGCAGACCATAGAGGCTGTCGGCGTAGAACGCCTTCAGACCGAGCCACGAGCCGTTCTCGAAATGCTGCTTGACCCCGCCCTTGAGCGACCAAAGTTCGTATTGCGAGTTGTCCCGCCAGCCGTCCGAGCGATCATAGTCCAAGTCGGCGAAATAGGTCACGCCTTCCGACTCAAATCCGCCGCGCGTGCCGAGGTGCGCGCCAACCGTCCCCCAGTTGCCACCGTGGACATCGACGACCGACTTCTTCTCGTAGGAATCCGCGTCCGAGACAATGTTGATGACGCCGGCAGAGGCGGTTCCGCCATGGAGGACGGTCTGCGGCCCGTGAAGGATCTCGACCTTCTCAACCGAGCGAACGGGGACACGGACAAGTTCCTGCGCCGACATGTCGGGATTGTTCAGCACCTCGCCGTCCACGATGACCTTGACGCGCCCGAAGCTGTTGGCCCCGTAGCCACGCATCGCGACCTGAGCGAGCGCGGGATTGCCGTTCAGCTTACGCAAGAAGAGATTGCCGCGCTTTTCGAGGAGATCAACCGTCGAGGCCGCGCCGGAGGCGTCGATGTCCGACTTGGAGATGATCTCGACATGCGAGGGGACTTCCATCTTGGTCTGGCCGAGGCGCGAGGCCTCGACGACGACCGTTCCGAGTTCGGCAGCCGGCGTTTTCGCGCCAACAACCGCATTCGTGGCAGCCGCGACGGCCGCCAGCATTAGCGTGTTCATGTTCCTTCTTTCCCCCTCATGCGAGGGTACTTGTGGTTGAAGGAGCGGCCCGTCTTCCGACTTTGACGGTTGCGCGACAGCGCCTGGCTTTCACAGGACTTTCCGGTTACCGCCCCCTGACAAGCCGCGTATTATACCAAAGACCGAATCAACTGGACGAAGGAGGATGCCGGAAGGCACCAGCAAGCGCGGACAAGGCCTCTATGAGCAACTGGATGCGCACGGCATCCGTGCCGTCGCGATAGCCCTTCAGGTAGACAAGGCGCCCGCCGTAGTCGTCTCCGTCGCCCCACGCGGGGGCGCCGTCGGTTGTGATGACGCACTTGCCGTGTTCCAGCGCCTCAGCGACGACAAGCCCGAAATTGTCGGAAAGCGTCGGCAGGCAAAGCACGTCGCACCATGCCCACGCCGCCTCCTTCGCCGCGCCAAACACGCGCGATTCGATACGCAGCTCAACGGCGCGGCCCACGCCGCCTGTCGGCGCACGAGTCCCCGCACCGTTCAAATCGTCAACGGCCCGTTCGAGATAGCGAACACCCTTCAGGGGGTCTTCCGCCCGCCCCAAAAAGAGGACGTGCAAGGGACACCCCTCGGTTCGACCATGTTCGCGTTTCCCAGAACTTCGGCCTTGCGCCTCCCTCTTCGTCTGGACAAAGATTGGCACGTTTGCCAATCGGGCCTTGGCCTGTGGCTCGAACGCGACAATCCATTGCCGCTCATCTGGACAGAGTGCCAGCACCTCGTCTGCTCGCCGCAACACCCAGCGATCAAGCGGCGCGACAAGCCGTTTTTTCCATTCGGCTCGGTTGTGAATCCGTTTCGGATCAAAACTTCCTCCCGGCACGACAACAAGTCTTTTACCCATCCGTTTCGCGAGCCACGCACCAAACCAGACGGGGAACGTCCAACTGCAATGTACCCAGACCTCGTCCGCTGCATACGCCCGTCGCCACGCGCGTACGGCGAACACAAGACCAAAGTAGATGGGATTCCATTTGAACGACGGAGCCAACAAGGTGACCGTATCGCCGCGTTCAGACTGGACACGCGCAAATCGCCGTGCGATGTTCGCAACACCACTGGTCTCCCCAAGCCCCGCCATCAAGTGGAGGATGTTCACCGTCCGCCTCCTGCTTTCATCCCACGAAAACGCCATGTGTCAATTGCTGATCGCAGATAACTGCCGTCCATGAACCGCAGGACGCGAACGAACAATATTCGCCATCCGTCCCAACTTGTACCATAGCGACCATCAAGCATCCGATACTCTTCCAACATTGCCGACGGCGTCTTCCCACACAGATCCCCGCTCGTCCGACTACCCTCATGTACACGAAACCCCCATACATAGCGCCTCAACTTCCAAGGCCACGCCCCCGCCATTCTAAACCGTTCCCACAAATCAATGTCCATCATATAGCGAAGCCCCTCGTCAAAGCCCAGACCGCCCTTTGCACAACGTTGGTACAGATCGCGGCGAAAAAATGCGCTTGGCCCGTAGACTCGCATGGGTATCCCCCGATACATCCACTTAATACCACGGTCAGAGGCGCATCGCGTCACAAGTCCCACCGAATCAATGTACTGGACATTCGCCGAAACCCAATCTATGTCATCCTCCTTCTCCAAGATCAGATGCCGAACGGCACGCAACGCCCCTGGCAACAACACGTCATCCGCGTTCAGCCAAAAAAACCACTCGCCCTTCGCTTTGGCAAACCCCTTGTTCAACGCATCGCTCTGCCCCGCATCTGGTTCGATGTCGCCATCTTGAATGATGACCTCCAAATCATCACCCATCCCCTGCGCGGATAAAGACGCAAACGCCTCGTCCATGAACGGGCGCGGCCCCTTCACGGGCATCACACAACTGAAGAGT
>CAYQUI010000077.1:0-4745 GCA_964420685.1 uncultured Lentisphaeraceae bacterium
CCTGTCCCCGCGCCCCCTGCGGGGTCTGTCCCCAAGGCGGAGGCCTCCGACACGCCGTCCGCGCCACGCGCCGTCCCCTCTTCTGCCCCTTCGACGCCGAGGCCCGCGCCCGCGAAGCGCCTCTGGCGCGGGGTCGAGGTCGTCTCGTCCGCCGGCGCGGAGACGAACCGCGACGGCGCGGTCGTCGAGCGGCTCGTCCTCGCGGACGGGCGGCGCGTGCGGGCCGTCTCGCTCCCGCCCCCCGCCTTCCGGCATCCGAGCGACCAGCTCCTCGCGATGGCACTCTCGGCCAAGCCCGGCGAGGCTCTGCCGCCCCTGCCGCTCGGGCCGGACGTCGAGCGCGACTTCCTTCGCTCGCTGGAGGATCCGGTCGAGGAACTGCCGACGGACTCCGCCGAAGTGCGGGAGCTGAGGCGCCGCGTCGCGGAGGCGCGGGAGGCGCTCGCCGGGGAGGTTCGCGCCGGGCGGCGCGTCCGCGACGTGCTGGAGGAGTATCGGCGCGGGCAGGAGCACGCGGCGGCCGTCCGGCTGATGGCCGTGCGCGAGGTCGAGGCGGTACGCGAGGCGGAGGGTGTCGAGGCGGCGCGACGCTTCGCCGCGCGGGCAAACGGGACGCTTCGCGCGGGCGGTGTCCCGGAGATCCCCGTGCCCGGCGGGCGCGGCTCGGCGGACGGGGACGGCGGAGACGAACAGGGGAATAAAACGGGAGGAGATTGAGAGATGCACGAAACGGTGACGAAGGTAGCGGCGGCAAAAGAGGCGCGTGGCGCGCCCCGTAGGGAGGCAAGGCCCTTGCTGGCCTGGGGGACGGCGCTCGCCTGCACGCTCGTGGCGGCGGCGGCCCTTGCCGACGGCGGGACGCGCCGCCCGGCGAGGCTCGTCAGGCCCTCGGGCGGACTCGTCGAGAAGGCGCACGGCGGGCCGATCCTGCGCGTCGTCGATGCGCAGGACGCGATTCCCCATGGGCAGGTCACAGCGGCAACCGTGGCCGTGCGGCGGCTGTCGCGTCTGCCGCTCGTCGCGGAGGAGGCGCGCGCGCCGGAGGCCGAGAGGCCGTGGCGGACGGCGCGAGGCCTCGCGCGGGCGACGGGGACTGCCGCCGCCGTCCTCGTCGTGGACGATGCGGAGTTGCCGTTCCTCGTGGCCTCGCCCGACGGGCGGTGGGCCGTCCTCAACGTCGCCGCGCTGGCGGGCGACGCGGCGAAGGCGTCCGCGCGGCTGGAGCGGCTCGTCTGGGGCGCGGCGTCGCTCGCGCTCGGCACGGGCGTCCCCGCGCCGTTCGCGTCGCTTGCGGAGCTGGACGCGGTTCCAGCCGTGCCGGGTCCGGCCGCGCACAACGCGCTGGTCGATGCGGCGCGGGCGCGCGGCGTCAGGCTCATTGCGCTGGCGACCTACCGCAGGGCGTGCGAGGAGGGCTGGGCGCCCGCGCCCACCAACGACGCGCAGCGGGCCATCTGGAACCGGGTTCACGCCATTCCCGACAGGCCGATGACGATAGAGTTCGACCCGAAGAAGGACAAGTAATCGGATTGCCATGAAACGCACGAAGCCGCCCTAACATCGAGGACGGCTTCTTTGCTATGTACTTTGCGCTCTACTTGTCCCGTTTGGGGTCGTATTCGATGGTAATGGGCTTGTCGGGGATTCGGTGGACTTGTTTCCAGATGATTCTCTGCGCCTCTGTTATGGGAGGAGGGGCCCAACCTTGCTTGCAGGCGACACGATACGTCGCCGTTACCCTTGGCTCGAAACCGAGTTTCTTCATTTGTGGGCGGCACAATTTCAGGGCGGTAGCGGGGAAACCGGGATGCTGTAGTTCGTCAATGTCATTTAACGATGTTATTGCTATCATACTCATTCCGCTGTTCCCACTTCCAAATATCTGTGCAAGGCCTCGTATTACTTCCACAGCTATCCGCTTTTCAAGCGTCTCTTTGGAAGGTTCGCCCTCTTTGAGCTTCGCCACATTCACAATAGCCCATCCTTCTTCAGAGGCCGTCAGAAGACGTGGAAGCGCCGAATTGGTGACAACGAAGACCGCCGCGTTTGCGTTCAGTTCTTTCAGCCTTGTACTTGCTGCCTCGACGGTTACGGGCAATCCTTTTACAATCTTTGGGTGGACTTTGAGCGTCCTGTCGAGGATGCCGAAGTCTCTGGCGAACATCCCGTCGGCGAGAGACTCCGTTGAGTCCACGAAAAGGAGCGTGCCTCGCCCCGCTCCAGGCTTCTCGACGATTCCGCCCGAATGAAGTTCCGACGTCCGCTTGAAATACTCACGCCGCACGTCGGGTGAAAGAGCGTCAACTTCGGCTCTCGTCATTTTGCTCAATCTTTCCAACGTCCCAGGCGCATCGAAGTCGTAGCCGTCGATGACTACGGCGTGAGCTATAAGCGCTACCATGAGAATTACAGTCGAGAATGTCAGATTCTTCATGCTTCTATTCCTCTCCTTTTCTAGGTAAGTCTGCGGCAGGGATTCTCTTCAGCCCCTTGTTGTCGAGCATTATGTTGGCGGCTTCCCGCGCCCCGCTCAATTCAGCCCTCGTCGCGCCCTCGCGGCGAAGATCGGCGATTGTCCTCATAAGGCTCTTTCTGTATTCGGCGAGCTTGTTCTGCTCCTCGCGCAAATCGAGAACCATTTTCGAGGCGGACGCTCCGTTCGCCATCAGACCTCTTATCTCCTTCTTGAAGTCGATCATCGCTTGCTTGAGCGCGATGTCCTCCTCCGTGTCTTCCGGCTCTATTTTTATCTCGTCTGAATACGACTTCGCAAAGTCGTCATCAAAGTTGTTAGGCAATCTGCCACGCACAATCGGCACGCCAAGCGGCGTTCGCATCAGTCCGCAGATATAGTTTTCGCTATGGTATTTGAAGAGTTTTCTCTTGGGCTTGTGCTTGTTGTTCGCCAATGACTCCCTGCTTATGATCCCGGCATTGGCTTTTACCTGCTTGTGTCGATTCGTGAACATCATCTCTTCGCCGGTAAAGGGATTGATGGTTTTCCTGACTGATATGATACTTGGGTCACGCTTCGGCCTTTCGACCTTCTTGACCGGCTTGTTCGTTGCAATGCTTGGTTTGACGCTTTCGATTCGTGCTTTCTTGGCAGGCTTGACCTTTTGCGCTCCTTTGTCTCCGCCAGTACCCATCATCACGCACACCGTTCCTATGGTTGCAGCGAGGGCGACGCACGCAACGGCATGCTTTACAATTGGAGATGCCTCCGTTGCACCAATCGCAGGGCGAGAACCCGTTGCCCTTTCAACCCTGATCGCGATTATGTGTTTTTCGGCGAGAGTCTTGAACGCAGTCTCGCGGTTCTCGGCATCGACAAGCATAGTCGCCTGCTTGCCGTCCTTGCCTCTGTATGTGACACGCCATCTCATCGGACTTTTAGGAATTGAAAGCCCGCCCGATTCCTCGGACGGGCTTTTGGCTCATTTATTCGTTAGAGCAATTACGCACGCTTTCGACGGAGCGCGAGGCTAGCCATGCCGAGGAACACGAGAAGCCCGCTCGTCGGCTCTGGGGCAGCCGACCACGACGCATTGGAGATGGCCGTGCTGAAGTTCAGCGTAGTGCTTCCAGTCGTTTTGAGTGTCGTAGAGACAGCATCGGTTGTAAGAGTCTGCGTCCCTGCCTCTGTCGTGTAAGACAATTCAAGAATTGCATAGTAAGGTGTGCTGTTGTCATAGGCAAATGTTGCACCACCAAACGTGCCTGCTAGATTGCTGCCCATCGCATTGATTGTTGAGGAAGAGTTGCCTGTGACTCCCTCGATAGCAGTAGTGCAAGCGGCATCCGAATAGAGGAAAATGGTTGCGAGCCATGTCCCCGTCGCAGCGGATGCGGAGGTTGTGCCGACCGATCCATCAGCGTTAGGTGCGTTCAACGCACCTGTTGACCATTTGAACGACGCGGCCTGCGTCATTCCTGCAATCGCTACGACTGCCAATGACATTATGAGTTTCTTCATTGTTTTTATTCCTTTGTCCTAATGCGCACCACACTTTGCGGCACACAAAAATCAGTTATTCTCTGCGAGGACTGCATCGAACGTAAGTGTAACTTCGTTACCGCTTGAAATCATGCCAAGCAATCCCTGGCCTGCGGGGAGATCAACATCGTCAGTACGCGTAGAGCCAAGATCGTCGTAATCCCACCAGCCAGCCCAGCCTGCACCATAGTCTGACTCGTTAGCATAGGTCACAAGCAAGTACTCCTGTGTCGTGAAAGGATCGAGGAACTGGAACGCGTCGACCGTGACATCCATGCCATCGCCTGCCACATTTACAAGCGTCAAGTCAACGGGTTGAGGGTTGCAGATGAATGGCGATTCAGTTGTCATTACAATTTCTTTCTCACCAGCTTCGACTTCACCGCTGAATGTGAAAGCGATTTCGTTGCCACTAGAATAGAGAGCTAGAAACGCTGTGCCTGATGCGAATTCGTCCGCATCCTCTCCGTCAAGGCGAGTTCCCCCAAGATCATCATAATCCCACCAGCCAACCCAACCTGCTGCATAATTGTCTGCATCGGCATAAGTTGCATAAAGGTAAGGATCTGTCGTGTCTGGGTCAAGAAACTGAATGCAGTCTCCTGTGCAGTCCATGCCATTGACAGAGAAGTCGTTAAGGGTGTAGGCATTACCGGTCGAACCGACGGCTTTGAAAACCGGGCCGCCCGAATACGACTCCATCAGCTGATCGCCATCGCCAATCATCGAGCGATTCTGATAGCCCACA
>CAYQUI010000078.1:0-4417 GCA_964420685.1 uncultured Lentisphaeraceae bacterium
CCACGCCGAAGATCGCCCAGGAAGAGCCCGCGAACGTTCCCGTGTAGTGGTGGACGACGGCGCCCGCGTATCCGCGCAAATGCCCGGCGGCATCCGCGCAGGCGAGAACTGGACGCCAGCAGCAGCGGTTCGGCCCGAAGCCGTGTCCGTTCACCCCCAGCTGCGCAATCGCCGACAGTCCCGTGAACGTTCCGGGAACCGGCTTGCGCGGCGGAAGAATCCCGTCCATCGCCACGTCGGGCTGCATCTTCGCCACGCGACGCAACTCGAACGACGGATCGAACACGCCGATCTGATTGGCTTCGGGATGAATCGCGTCTCGGATGAGAGCCGTGCGCGTGTTGATCAGCGGGAGAGTGACGCACCGCTCCGCGCCACGGGGATCCACCCCTTTCTTCACGGCGCAGAGCGACACGGCATGCGGCTGGCCGGCGGCCGCCACGTCAATCGCCACGCCCAGGCTCAGGCGAACGACCTCGTCAAAGCGCACGAAGTCGCCCGGCTTTCCGCGTCCCGTGCTGGGATTGTCAGGCCAATACGAGAACTGCATCGGCGTCAGGCGGAACTCCTTCCAGTCCTTCGTCAATTCAAGTTTGCTGCGCCAGCGCGAACCATCGCGTTCGGCGAGTTCAAACCAGGCCTTCGGCGTCGTCGCGTCACCCTTGGCAAGGAAACTCACCACGCCGCTGCCTTTGAGCATCCCCTCGAAACGAACGTCCGACGTGCTCCACTGGGACAGCGCGGGCGTGGACAGGAGGACGCCCTTTTCGCCCTTCGGGCCAACGGCATCGGAGACGACGGTCTTTCCGGCGGGATCCGCCACGGCCGACCACGCCTTCGCCGACGGCAGGGCCAGCGCGTCCGTGCCAGCCGGAATGTCCCCCGCGAACGCCTCCGGACTGCGCCACGCGCCGTCGACCTTCAAGACAGGCTTGTCGAACGCATAGCCGCCGCACGTCAGCAACGCGCCGCCATCCTGAAGGAAATCGACCAGCGGCTCCGCCGCGTCCTTCGGGAACGCCGAGCCCGTCGGCACGACCAGCAGGTCGAACACCTTGCGGGAGAGGATGCCCATGTTCGCGACGTCATCGCCGGAAACCCGCACGACGCGGAAGTCATCGGACAAGATCCGCTCGAACGCGGCGGGGTCCGTCACATAGCCGAATTCGCCACGACCCGGCGTCAGCCCCAAGTCAAGCACGGCCACACGCGGCACATCTGCCGTTTCAAGTCCGCGCGCCGTCCGCCACGCCTCGGCCGCGCGCATCTGCCGCGCGCGGCGTTCCGCGCGGGCGGCGTCCTCGGGGGCAGGCGCGTAGTCCGTCGCCACGCGCCCCTCCTCGATCTGCGGTTCGGCGAACCACGCCGTGCCGCCGCCATAGAGGCAGAAGATGAAGCGGGCCTCATGCGTTCCGGCCGGCAGTTCGGGAACCGTGTGGACGATCCGCGTCCACTCGCGATTCCCCACCACCTTCTGGGCGGAATCATTCGACGCGAGACGGTTCCCGCCCGCAAAACAATGGAGAGAAAGATACGCCATCGTCCCCTTGTCCACGTCCGCCGTCTTCACCCACGTGCTGACCGTGTACGCCGTCTTGGGCTTGAGTCCGACAACTCGGTGCGCCACCATGTTCCATGCGCGTTCGCCGCCTTTGGGTGCCGTCACCTTGAGGGACGTCGCGCCCGGCACACGCCCGACGGCGTCCACCATGCACGTCGCGCCGCTCTGAATGGACGGCGTCCAGCCCAACGGCAGGCTCTTCGTGCCGCGCACGGCGAACGCCGTGTCCGACAGCAGGTTCGCCGCATTCAGTCCGCCCATCAGCACGACGGCCACGCTGGCCGCCAGACTCGTCTTCATCCACAAAGGTCTCTTCATCACATTCATCCTTCCCTTGCTTGCGCTCGTTTGACGTCTATCCGCATTATAGCAGTTTCGCTGCGAAACGGCAATCGGACACACCTTCGTCAGCGGAAAATAATCAGCGCGCCATTCGGATTCTTGACCTCCAGACGGTGATAGTCGAAAGTCGACCAGCAAGCGATACCCTCCCCGGGCGGCACGGCAAGCTCCGTCGTGACTTCGTTCCAGCCGGCGTTCAACGCACCCTCCGGAATCGTGAACGACCAGTCTTCACCCTGTCCGAAGCATTCTCCCGACACATATTCGCGGCCGTTCACCGCCACGTTCAGCGGCCACTTTTTGTAGGGATAGCCGAGTCCCCCGTTCTCGACACTGTTCGTAAGCTTCAAAAAGCTCTTCGGATCGGCGTCCACGCCTTCGCACCGAAACGAATACCTGAATGTATGGCGCGTCGCCAGCGCAGCCGGCAACAAGAAACGGATCGCCGTCTTCCGCACCGACGTGACGACTCCGCGCTGCATCCCACGGAAGTTCCAGTCGCCCGCATAGAACGTCGTCGGCACAAGGTTCTCCGCCGACATGTCGTAACAGGAATGATTCGCCTCGCCGACCTGCCACGATCCGGCCATCTCCACGACGTCGAAGTTGAACGACGCCGCCGTGCTTGCGGCCAGCCGCTCGATTCGAATCGCGTTCTTCGCCGCGTTGAGCCACTTGGGCTTCACGTAGAACCACTTGTCCTCTCCGGCGGACAGGGCCAGCGTGTTCGCGACCTGCCCGTTGATGGTCACGCCCAGCACCGTCGTCCCCGCCGCGCCCGACGCGGCCTTGATGCGCATCATGTGCCCAAGCGTGGCGGCGGCCGTCGAACGCGGCGTGAACGCGAGTTCGGCCACGGGATGTTCGGCGGACAACGACTGCGGCATTTCGCGAAACGGCGCACGGTCGACGTCATAGGGCTTCACGATTTCGTCCGCGCGTCCGAACTCGCCGTTTGCGCCGTCCTCGTATCCGATCTTGAAGAGCGATGACGTCTGAAGCGCGGCCTCGACGAGTTCGTTCGTCGTGAGCGCGCGATCCCACATTACAACACGCTGGATGTCTCCCGCGAAGCACTTCTTTGCATTGCTGGTCACCATTCCAATATCCTCGCCGCCAATGCGAATCCACTTCTGCGCATTCGCCTCATTCGCGAACACATCGCTGCCGGCCGCGACGGTCTGGCGCTCGAAGACCACGCCCTTCGTCTTATAATCGGCGGAAGCCCCTTCCGGCGCGTCGGGATCGCGAATCATGAAAAAGATTTCGGCCCCGCCGTCTCCCGTATCCCGCAGGGAAATGCCGATGTCATACCACACGTTCGTCTTGACGCTCGCACTCATGTGCCGTTGCCTTGCGCCGACCATGACGAGGGGATAGCCCAGGCCTTTGACAAGGGGGTCTGCACGGAATCCGAAGTTCGACCCGGCGGCCTTCTTGGCGTCCGCATTCCACGCCTCACCGTTGTCAACCACCCACATCAGGTCATTGGCGTTGATCCAGGCGTCGAACGCATCCACGCGCAGACGGACGAGTACGGTCACGCTGCCCGTGATCGCGCCCGTCGCATACTCGATGCCGCAGCCGCAGACGTTTGTCACGCACATGCCGGTTTTCGTTTCGGTGTTCGTGCCGACGGAGAAATGGAGGTAGGTTCCCTCGGACGTAATGCCGCGTGTCGGCTGAACGACCGTGCCCCTCCGCCACTGCGGGCCGACGTTGCCGAACTTGTTCGTCCCGATGCTCTCCGGCAGCCAAGCGCCCGCATAACCCGCGAGGTTCGTCGAACCCCAGAAGCGGGCGTCGCGGACTTCCTCAATCTGCAAATCCCCGTCGCCGTTGACGTCGCAGTCAAAGTCCCAGAGATACTTCGCCTCGCCCAATACGTCGCCGCGGGCGACGGACAGGCATCCGACAAAGAGAGCCGCGATCACGACTCGGAGCACGCACGTCTTCATCATTACAATCCTTTTAGGAATGGCAGAAAACAAAATGCAACCTTTACGCGAATAATTATATTCATTTTTTTTTCCTGTCAACTGGGCGCGCGTGTTGTGCCGACGGTGATGGCGTTGCGCAACCCTTCACCGCCTGTCCATTACCTTTATCGTCTATCCATTACAAAAACGCGGCCTTCCCGATGTTCGGGAAGGCCGCGTTTCACGGCGCGGGCGAATCGTCACCCTCACTTGCCGCCAACCGCGTCAGGCGATTGCGCGAGCGTCACGCAGACCCACGCGCACGCGGGCGACGGAAGGATGGGCCGAACGCAAAGATCCGACGAGCCGCAAAGGCGGCTGTCACGAGTTCGGTCAGCGGCGTGGCCAGCCAAAGCGTCCACGTCGGGGAAACGGCGCAAGCCTGTCGGCCAGGAGATTCATCGAGACTATTCGACCGTGACGTAGGCGAAGGAGTTGGGCTGCATCTTCACCGAGGCCGTGCCGTCCGCGTTGAGGATGAGCGGCGTCTCCGTGTGCGTCCGCACGGCGTCCGTCAGCAGACAGCGAGCCTTCG
>CAYQUI010000079.1:0-3817 GCA_964420685.1 uncultured Lentisphaeraceae bacterium
CGCAGGGCGCGGCGAAGAAGGCGTTCCGGCTCGTCGTGGGGGAGAAGATCGCGCTCACGCCGCCGCTCGGCTGGAACAGCTGGAACGCCTTTGCGGACACGGTGACGGCGCAGATCGTCAAGGAGACGGCGGACGCGATGGCGCGGCTTCGCCTGGGGGATCATGGCTGGTCGTACGTGACGATTGACGACGGCTGGCAGATTTCCATGAAGAGCCAGGGTCCGCGCCGCGACGAGCAGGGCCGTCAGCTGTCCAATGAACTTTTTCCCGACATGAAGGGACTCGCGGACTACGTCCACGCGCGCGGCTTCAAGATCGGGCTTTACTCCAGCCCCGGCCCGTCGACGTGCGCGAACTACGAGGGCAGCTGGATGCATGAATTCCAGGATGCCAAGACCTATGCCGACTGGGGGTACGACTACCTGAAGCACGACTGGTGCAGCTATGGCGGCGTGGCGTTCGGTTCGGGCGTGGAGCGTTGGATGTATCCGTACCTCATCATGGGACGGGCGCTGCGGGAGAGCGGGCGCGACATTGTCCATTCGATCTGCCAGTACGGCATCGAAAACGTCGCGTCGTGGGGCGCGGCGGCGCTGGGGCAGTGCTGGCGCACGACGGGCGACAAGTTCGACTTCTGGGAGGATGTCGTCACGGACATGAAGACGCACGAGGATCTGTGGCGGTACGCCGGGCCGGGCGCGTGGAACGACGCGGACATGATGCTCATCGGCTCGACGCACTGGAGCGACCACAAGGGGACGCGCCTCACGCCGAACGAGCAGTACACGCACGTCTCCCTGTGGGCGATGTGGGCGGCGCCGATGATGATCGGGTGCGACCTGCGCGGCGTCGAACCGTTCACGCTGTCGCTCCTCACGAACGACGAGGTGATTGACTTGAACCAGGACGAGCTGGGCGCGGCGGCGGCGAAGATCCAGGGCGGCGACGACTGGGCGTGCTGGGCGCGTCCGCTTGCCGACGGCTCGATCGCGGTGGCGCTCGTCAACCTCTCGCCGTACGAGCAGCCCGTGCTGTTCTGCCTGAAGAAGGCGGGCATGGAGGGGACGTGGCGCGTGCGCGACGTGTGGCGGCAGGTTGACGCCGGCCATGCGACGGGCGGCTACCGCGTCTCCGTGCCGGGACACGCCACCCATCTCGTGCGGTTCGTCCCCGGCATCAACGCACGCTTGCGCGACGGTCTGGCGGACGTGCGTCAGAACGACTGGTTCCGCCGGATCGAGTCCTATCGCACGTTGCGCGAGGAACCGTGCGGCGACTGCCCGTGACGGGCGCAGGAAGAATCTGTATAATACGCGGTCAACGGAAAAGAAGACGGGAGTCCACGAAAATGGGAAACACACACGGCAAAATCGGTCGAATCGGAATGCGGGCCTGTGGGTTCGCGGCGGTGCTGGCGGCCCTGTCGGCGTTTGCGGACGGAAGCGTCTCGTTGAATGGGGCGTGGAGCTTGTCCTACTTCCCCCAGCCGGACTTCAGCGAGGTGCGCGACCTGAAGGACGTGCCGGCGGACGCGAAGACGTTGGCGGCGACGGTGCCGGGCGACGCCTTCCTTGAGCTGGAGAAGGCGAAGGTCGTGCCGCCGCTTTTTATCGGCACGAACGTCTGGGCGATGCGCACGTGGGAGAACGTGCAGTGGGTCTACCGCAAGACCTTCACCGCGCCGACGTTTGACGCGACGGCCGCGTGCGCGCAGCTGCGCTTCGACGGGCTCGACACGCTGGCGGACGTCTTCCTGAACGGCGAGCGGATCGGTTCGGCGGAGAACATGCATCTCGTCCACACGTTCGACGTGACGGCGCGTCTGCGTCAGGGCGCGGCGAACGAGGTCGCCGTCCTCTTCCGTTCGCCGGTGCGCGAGGCCGAGAAGCATGTCTTCGACACGCATGGCTTCCACGCCTGCGGTTCGGTCGAGTCCGAGCCGCTGCGCAAGGCGTGCCACCAGTTCGGGTGGGACATCTTTCCGCGTCTCATCTCCGCCGGCATTTGGCGCGACGTCTCGCTGGACATTGCGCCGCGCGCGCGCGTCGCGGACGTCTACTGGATCACGCGCGCCATCGACCGCGCGAAGCGTTCGGCGGGGCTGCGCGTCGAGTTCCGGACGGTGCTCCCGTTCCGCGAGCGTCTGGGCGGCAAGTACCGCATCACGCTGACGCGCAAGGGGCGCGAGGCCTTCCGCCGCGAATGGCCGCTTGAGACGGTCGCGACGCGCCGCGAGTTCTGGCTGGGGGATGTGGATTTCTGGTGGCCGAAGAGCTATGGCGAGGCCGCGCTTTACGAGGCGAAGGTCGAGATCGTCGGCGGCGTGACGGGCAAGGTCATCGCCTCCGACGTGCGTTCGATTGGCATCCGCACGGTTGCGCTGGAGCGCGATGACGTCTATTCGGCGGAGCGTCCGGGCGAGTTCCTCTTCCGCGTGAACGGCGAGAAGATCTATTGCCGGGGCTCGAACTGGGTGCCGCTCGACATGATGCATTCGCGCGACGCCGCGCACACGATCCCGACGCTCAAGCTCTTCACCGACCTCAACTGCAACATGGTGCGCATCTGGGGCGGCGGCGTCTACGAGTCGGATGCGTTCTATGACTACTGTGACGCGAACGGCCTCCTCGTCTGGCAGGACTTCATGACGGGCTGCGGCTGCTTCCCGCAGGACGATGCCTACGCGGCCGTGACGGACGCGGAGATCCGCAGCGTCCTGCTGCGTCTCCGCAACCATCCGTCGATTGCGCTGTGGGCGGGCAACAACGAGAACGACCAGTTCATGATCGGCGAGTATCGCGGCACGGTGAACATCGACCCGAACGTCGAACGCAACTCGCGCGTGACGATTCCGCGCGTCTGCTGGGAACTCGATCCCGTCCGCCCCTACCTGCCGTCGAGCGAATACTACTCGCCGGACGTCGCCGCCGGTCTTGCGAAGCCGTCGGAGAACCACCTCTGGGGTGCGCGCGGCTACTACAAGGTGCCGTTCTACACGAACTCGCCGGCGCATTTCGTCTCCGAGATGGGCTATCACGGCATGCCCAACCGCGAGACGCTGGAGCGGATGATGACGAAGGACGCGCTCTATCCCTTCAAAGACGCGAAGTTCACGCCGGAGTCATGGAACGACGAGTACCAGTGCAAGGCGTCTCGGCCTTTTGTGACAGGCGACTACGGCAAGAACCGCAATCACCTCATGTCCAACCAGACGCGGCTCATGTTTGGCGCGCCGTCCACGGACTTCGATACGTTCATCGACCAGTCCCAGGTCGTGCAGGCCGAGGCGATGAAGACGTTCGTCGAACTCTTCCGTTCGCGCAAGTTCACGCAGACGACGGGGCTTCTCTGGTGGAACGTCCGCGACGGCTGGCCGCAGCTCTCGGACGCGGTCGTCGACTACTTCTACTCGAAGAAGCTCGCCTACTGGACGATTCGCAACGCGCAGCGCGACCAGATCGTGATGGTGCGCGACGACCATCGGGCGATTGCCGTGAACGACACGCTCGCCGCCGTGACGGGTTCCGTCACGATTCGCGACGCGGCGACGGGCGCGGTCGTCCTGCGGTCGGATGCGTTCACGATTCCCGCAAACGGGACGCTGGACCTGGGCGCGGTCGCCTGGGAGGGGCAAGGGGTCCTCGTCATCGAGGCAACGCTTGGCGGCAAGCCGTTCGTGAACCACTTCCTCTACGGCGAGATCCCGTTTGACTACGCGGCAATCCGCAAGCTTCTGCCCTACGACCGCGAGCGGTAATGCCCGCTCTTGATTTCCTGCGAGCGGAAAGTGTATAATACGCGCGAACATTCCCCAGAA
>CAYQUI010000080.1:0-3775 GCA_964420685.1 uncultured Lentisphaeraceae bacterium
GGAAAACAAGCCCCTTGCGGTAGCCAAACGACAGAACCCTTCCGCCTCTCGTCAGGCGGACAGACCATGCGGCGGGAAGTTCGACCGGCTTTCCGTCGGAACCGACGAACTCGACCGCCGGCATCGCCGCAAACGGCGTCGTGACGGTGACGAGCGGACGGACGCGAACGGGATCGGCCGTCAGCAGGATCTCCGCGCCGACGATGCGGATCTTCTTCCCCGCCGCGAAGTCGAGCGACGGCGCGACCACCTGCGGCGACGCGTCCGAGAGAAGCGCGGCGGCGGGGAACTCCAGGTCGCCGCCGGGGAAGCCGTCGGCGCGCGTGAAGGCCAGCGTGCCCGCCTCGACGCGCGTCACGCCCGCGTAGGTGTTCGAGCTCGCCAGCGTGAGCGTCCCCGCGCCCAGTTTCGTGAGACCGCCGTCCACGTAATCCGGCGCGTCATAGTCCACGAGCGAGACGTCGGCCGTCAAGTTGTCGGCTGTCGTGGCGAGCATTCCGTAGTCGCGCACCCGCTCCAGCTGAACCGCGACGTCCGCGCCATAGCCGAACCCGGACGAGAGAACTAGGGCGTTCGGGCCATCCGTCCGCGTCGCCGCGTCAAAGTCCGTCAGCACGGAGGCCGCGACGCCCGTGCCATGGATGCGGAAGCGGCGCGTGCCGACGGGCGTGATGTTCTCCTTGTCCGTGAACGCAACGGAGGCGATGCCCTTGCCGTAGGGCTTCTCGAACGCGCTTCCGATCGTGACGTCATGGCCGTCCGTGTCCAGGCGCGCGCCGCCCGCGAAGACAGTCACGCGATCCGGCGCGAACAGGGGACTGCGACCGAAGAACGCGGGCGCATCCGCCGTCGCGCGCAACGTGCCGCCATCGAAGTTCACGTAGAAATCCGCCTTTCCCAACGCGCCGCCGTCCTGGAGTGCCTGGACTTTTTCGTCGGCATAGTTGGAGCACTTCCGCCGCAGTTCACTGCACGCGAGGAGACCCCGTCCGTTCAGGTTCACGAGCGCTGTCGTCGCCTTGAGCGTCACCGCGTTCGTGACCATCCAAGCGCAAACCTGCTGGACGGTCGCCGTGCAGGTTCCGCCCACCGTGAAGGCCGCCGTGTAGCCGTCGCTTTGGACAAAGACGTCGCAGTAGCCCAAGTCGACGTTCGCCAGACCGCCATCCGCCCCCGCCCCGAACGTGCCGCCCAGCCCGACGTAATGCGCCACGCCGCCCAGCCGGCGCGCCAGGCGCAGCGGATTGTTGCTCTGGCTTGCGTAGATCACCGAACTTCCGTAGCGCACCGTACCGCCGCGCTGCATGAAGAAGCCGCGCCCGTTCTCGCCGAAGCAAGTAAAGCCGCCGCTCTCGTGCGTACCGCCGCGCATGTCGAGCGTCGCATAGCCCGTCGTGCGCCCGAACCAGTTACGGCTATAGCCAGTGCCGCGCGAAACCAGGCGCGACGTCTCGCCCGACAGGTAGACGGCTCCGCCCTGGGTCACCTTTTCCCCGATAAAGAAATCCGCATACGCCGCACCGCCGTCCTTCACCTCGAAGATGCTGAAGTCCCATGATCCATTTCCAAGCATCCGCACGTAGAGCGGCGACAGGGACGTCACGGGCGCCTCCATGGCCGCCGTCAGCGTCGTCTGGCCCTCGACGGAGAAGTAGGCGGGGTTGCTGTTTCCGCTGCCAAGGCCGACCTGAACCGGCATGGAAGTCGGAGCCGGCACGTTGTCCGCCCACGTCTCCGGCTTCGCGACGCCCGCAACCGCGACGACACCGGCATCGACAAGACGCAGGGAATTCTTTTTCACCCACAGGTTCGTCAACGCCGCCCCCTTCTGCGTCCCGCCGAGAACCACGCGGAAGTCCGATCCTCCCGTTCCCGCCATGTTCAGCGTCTCGCCTTCGACACGCCCCTGAATCTCTCCGCCATAGGCGTTGGACTGCCCACAGGACAGCCGCATTTCAATTCCGGGATCGGCCGTCAGGTCGCCGTAGAGATACCCGGCCTCGCCCGCGCCCGCGTTGTGCCCGATGTTCAGGGACACGACGCCCGACGTGCCGATGCCATGGATGTTCAGCGGACAGCCCCCGTTATAGACGTTAATGCCCGTGCCGCTCGCCGCGAAGAGCGTCCGGTTGGACAGCACGCCGACCGTCATGTCCTCCAGCACCAAACCGGGCGTGTTGCTGAAATGCGCGTTCCGTCTTCCGCCCTGCTCGAAGAGGACGATGCCGCCTTCAAGACGGATGTCGCCGGGGTTGCGCACCCTCGCGACGGGCCGCCCCAGCTCGAACTGGCTCGTGCTCTCCCCCTTGAGCGTCAGCGTGTGCCCGCCCATGTCAAAGACCCCGTTGCCGCCAATGCCCCAGCGCGACTCGGTGTAGAGCGTCGTGTCCGCTTCAAGCGTGACGTTCCCGAAAAGGTTGTGCGACGAGAGCGTGGCCTTGTGCCAGAAGGCGCCCTGCCCGTCCGGGCCGTCGCCGCTGACGTAAAGGTGCGTCCGCCAGAGCGGCGTATGCGGCTGCGCGACATCGATCGCATCGCTCGTGGCACGGCCCTCGAACGCCGCGTTCGCGCTGACCTTCCACGTGTTGACGACCTTGAAGCGCGCGCCCTTCGCCACATGGATCTCGGCAGGCGTGCCGAACGCGCCGTTCGTGCCGACGCCGGAATCGCCCGAAAGGACGCCCGCCTCGACGCGAATCGTGCCCGTGAACGCGCGGTACGGCGTCACGCCGAAGTCACACGTGCCCAGGCCCGTCTTGCGGATCACCTCGACGCCCGCCGGCAGTTCCGCCGAATAGGCGTAGGTCTCGTCCGCCGGGACGTCAATCACCAGCGTCGCTCCCTCCGTCGTGACGCTGGCCGCCTCTGCCCTCACGCCGAGGAGAAGGGTCAGGGCGCAACATCCGAAAACCGTCTTCATCGACTTCATCGCGTTCGTCGCATTCATCGTCAGACTCCTTTCGGTTCGGATTGATTCACTTCGCATCCACGCGCCGGAAGCTCTGCGGCGCGAGCGTTAGACCGTCCCGCGACCACGGCTTCGCCGTGTGGTTGACGTACATGTCCGTGCCGTTCGCGTAGCGGACGCGCACGACGCCCGGCGCGAGTTCCTCGTGGCGCAGCATCTCCTCGACCATCAGGTCGGCGCGCGCGCGGTACTCGTCGTAGGCGGCCTTGAGCTTCGGGATCTCGCCGCGCCGCACGCGATCCGCGAGATAGTAGTAGATGGGCCGCCCGCCGTATTCGACGAGGGTAAGATAGTCCGGGTCGCCGGGGACGACCTCCTGCGTAATCTTGTCGGGATTCGAGAGGACGCAGTCATGGAACGCCAGCTCGAAGAACGGCACGAAGCGGTCGACGGGCGAACGCCACGCCTTGCCCTCCTTCTTCGCGCGAGCCGCCTGCTGGCGGAGGCCGCGCATCGGCGCCGCCACGTAGTTGATGTAGTCCGTGTAGGCGAGCATGTGGTCGTAGCTGCATTCGGACGAGAAGCCGCCGAAGAGCGCGCGGCATCGCCGCGCGATGTCGCGCTGGATCGCGCCGGCCTCCGTGCGCGTGGCCGGATGGCGCGGATTGCAGCACCGGTAGGGGAACGTGGCGGAGAAGACGTCGATGTACGCCGAGCCGAAGAAGCCGAGGTCGCGGATGCGGACCAGCTCGTCCGGCAGGTACGTGTCGATCGCGCGCTTCAGGCACGTGTGGTACGCGCGGCCGCCGCTCCAGCCGCCCGTCCACTCCAGCATGCCGGTCGGGCCGAGGCAGGCGACGTCGCCGC
>CAYQUI010000081.1:0-3728 GCA_964420685.1 uncultured Lentisphaeraceae bacterium
TCCACCTTGATGTCTGGCGGCAAGCGCCACATTCCCACGTTGCCGCGACAGGGAACGGCCGCGAGCAGACGCTTCGTGTAGTCGCTTGTTGGATGCGCGAACACAGCCTCCGTCTCGCCAACATCCACGAAACGCCCGCGCTCCATGACGCAGACCCGATCGCAGACATTTTTCACAACGGCGAGGTCATGGGCCACAAGGAGAATCGAAAGGCCAAGATCACGCCGCAAATCGCGCAGAAGATTGAGAATGCGCGCCTGTACGGAGACATCGAGGGCCGAAACCGGCTCATCAGCAATCAAAACGTCCGGGTGCGTCGCCAATGCACGGGCAATCGAGACGCGCTGGCACTGGCCGCCCGACATCTCGCGCGGATACTGGTCAAGAACCGCCGCCGAGAGGCCAATCTGCTCCAGCAAGCGCGCAATCTCGGCCTCCACGGGAACAGCACGCCCCGACCCCCGCCGCCGATTCGAGAACGCGATGATTTCCGTCAGCGTCTGCCGCACCGTCAGGCGCGGATTGAGCGACCCGACGGCATCCTGAAAAATCATCTGGAGGACGGGTTGGGACGTTTGGGGGGGTGGGATGTTGGGGGGGGTGGAGGTTGAGGGGGTGGGGGAATTGAGCAGAATCTGCCCGGCCGACGGACGCTCAAGCCCCATCAGGGTCTTGGCGATCGTCGACTTGCCCGAACCCGATTCGCCGACAATGCCGAGGATCTCGCCCTTCGCAAGCGCGAACGAGACGCCCTTGACCGCTTCGTACGCACCATAGCGGACGTGCAGATCAACGACTTCGAGAAGGTTCATGCGCCCCGTCCGCTCAACGCCGGCGAAACGCCCGAACCTGCGTCTCCATCGTCTCCCAGAAGCGGTCGGCGATCAGCTGCATCCCCAGATCGCCAGGATGGTTGAACTTGCCGTGCGTGTCCGCGCGGCTGCGGATGTCCTCTAGGTTCACGAAGGCGCATCCCCGCCGCGCCGCGACGGACGCCTTCTCCGCGTCCAGCTTCGGGCGCACATAGAACCCCTGCGACATCAGGACGAACGCCCGCTTCTCGGGATCGACGTAGTCGAGAAACGAATCGAGCGCCGCGCCAAACGTCCGCGCCGCCTCCATCTTCCCGACATCGTAGTCCTTCGGCACGTTGGCGCCAAAGAAGAGGACAATCACGTCCGGCTTGAACGCCCGCGCCCAGGCGAAGTTCTTCTCGCACGTCCAGTCCGGCTTGAAGAACGCGCGCTCGAACGAGCCAGCCACCTGCAGGAGGCAGCATTGCGCCTCTGGCTGCGCCGCGACGATCCGGCGCTGAAGGAGATGGACGTAGTCCTTCTCGCGGGACGTCGCCGCCATGCCCCAGTTGTTCGTCCAGCCGATCTGCGGACGCGGCCCGTGCAACGTGATCGAGTTGCCGACGAAGAGGACGCGCGGCCCCGTCTTCGTCTCGTCAAACGACATCTGGTCCTTCGCGTTCTGACCGAGTGCCGGCACCGGATTCGCCTGAAAGTCCGTCGCCCCCGCAAAGCCGGCAAAGGCCAACGCCCCGCCGAACGCAACAACGGCTGTCCGAATGATGTTCGTCTTTCGCATGGCACTGCTCCCTCTCACTTCAAGAGCCGCTTGCAGCAGGCCTCCAGCGCGCCAAGACGGGCCTCGGCCGACTGGACGGCCTCGGAAATGCGTCGCTGGTAGAGGCCGTGATCAAGTCCGAGGCACGTGCCCTCGTGCGTCTTCAGGGCGACCTGCTTGTCGGGGTCGAGATCGGCAACTTCGGCGGACTTGCCCTCGTAGAGCGCGGCGAACTGGTCGCGCACCTCATGGTAGGCGTCGCGCCACGGCGTGCCGGCGGCGACCTTCGCAAGCGCGACATCCGTCGCAAAGACGCCCGGCGTGAACGCCTCGCGGCAGTTGTCCGCGTTCACCTTCAAGCCCGCGACGACCTTCGCGAGAATGCGCAACGTCGTGCGCGTCGTCTCCAGCCCCTTCATGTAGAGGAGCTTCGCGTCCTGCAAGTCGCGGTTATAGCCGCCCGGCATCGCGTGCAGGAGCGTGAGCGCCGCCGTCTGCCAGCCAATCACCTGCGCCGTCTTGCCGCGCACGAGTTCGAGGACGTCGGGATTGAACTTCTGCGGCATGATCGACGAACCCGTGCAGTACGCGCGCGGCAGCTTGAAGTAGCCGAACTCCGGCATCGAGAAGAGAATCAGGTCTTCCGCCAGACGCGAAAGGACACACATGAGCTGCGCCAACGCCGAGAGAAGGCTCGCCTCGCATTCGCCGCGCGCCATCGACGCGCCGAAGCAGTTGTGGAGCGTGCGGGAGAATCCGAGAAGTTTCGTCGTGCGCGCGCGGTCGAGCGGAAGCGGCACGCCGTAGCCCGCCGCCGAGCCAAGCGGATTCAGGTCGGCGAGCGCATACGCCGCCTCAAAGTTCGCGAGCTGGTCGATGACCATCTCGGCATGGCCCGTCGCCCACATCTCGACCGTGGACGGCATCGCCGGCTGGAGGTGCGTGCGGCCGACGAGCGGAATCGGGCCTGCGTCAAAGCCGAACGAGCAGAGCTCCGCCGCAAGCGCACAGACCTCCTTCTCCGTCTGGAGGATCTCGCTCTTCATGTGAAGACGCACGTCCACGGCAACCTGGTCGTTGCGCGAACGCCCCGTGTGGATCTTCTTGCCGAGGTCGCCCAGCTCATCCGTCAGCAGCCGCTCGACGGCCATGTGGACGTCCTGGTCGTCGACGCGAATCGCGAACTTTCCCTTCTCGGCCCGTTCGACGATTCGCGCGAGCGCCTTGCGGACTTTCGCCGCCTCGGTCTTCGTGACGATCGGCTTCTTCAGACCCTTCATCTCGGAGAGCATCGTCACGTGCGCGGCCGTGCCCATGCAGTCCCACTTCGCGAGCGCGAGGTCGAGGACGGGATCTTCGCCGACCGTGTAGTTCAGGACGTCGGCATCAATGGTGCTGTCGGTGATGGTCTTCTTCATGACGGCACGAATTATACCATATCCTCAACGCCCCTTGGAAACGGGCGCCAACGCCCAGCCGTCGGGGGCATGGAAGGTGACGACCGGCTTTCCGTCCACCTTCTTCCAGCCGTAGACGATTTCGCCGTCCGGCAACGGCAGCGTCGCTTCGCAAGACTCCAGCTCCAGATCCGCCGGCGGCGTCGCCGTCACCGTTTTCGCGGCGTGGTCGATGGCTTGAACGCCCAGCACGTTCTTCACGTAGAACACGGCCGCATGGCTCGCGAACCCGTGGTTGCAGCTTGCGTAAACGCCGTCATGCTCCCACAGCGTCCCCGTGCGGTCGGCCATGTAGGCGAAATAGCCCTTCGTCTCTTCAAGCAGACGCGCGCCCAGGCCGTGACGGGACAGGAGTTCCAGACGCAGGTAGTTGCCAATGAACGCATTCGACGGCCAGATTTCCGGGTGCGAGAGGAGCGTCTTGCGATCCGCCGCGAACCGCTTCGGGCCAAAGTCGTCAAGCAGCGTCTTCCAAAGCACGGGATGCGTTTCGGGCGTGGCCGTCTTGAACGCGAACGCATAGTACTGGCACGTTTCCGTGCATTCGCCGGACAGCTTCAGCGTCCCGTCCTTCTGGCGGACGGCGTTGTCGCAGAACCACGTGCCGGTCCAGGACTGACGGCGCACCGTCTCGCGCACCCGCCTCGCCTCGGCGGCGAGTTCCGGCATCCCGTACAGGCGATCCATGCAGTCCAGCAC
>CAYQUI010000082.1:0-3718 GCA_964420685.1 uncultured Lentisphaeraceae bacterium
CGAAGTGGCATGACGCCGCGTGGAACGTCCGCGTGGGGACGGCCGTCGCGCCCGTGCCGGCGGGAACGCCCACATGCAATCTGGCGCAGGCGTTCAAGAAGGCGTCCGCGCCGGTCGCGCTGAAGGCGAATCCGTCGCTCACGTTCGACCGGAAGCGCGGTTCGTTCGCGATTGACACGCCGCGCACGGCGGGCGGGTTCACGCCGTCGGGCGCGTTGACGGCCGGGCCTGTCGCGCTCGACGTCGGGGACGTGGCGGCGACGGTGTGGGCGAGTTCGCTGGACGGCCGTCCGATTGCCCAGTCGCGTCGCCTGCTCGTGTCGCATCTGACGGATGTGCAGGCCGACGGCAACGTGTATGCGGATGCGGAAAAGACCATTCTGCTCAAGTGGGGGCGTTCGACGCCGGTGGTGCGGAAGGGGACGGCGCGGGTCGCGCTGTCCGTGGCGCATCCGGAGAAGCTGTCCGTCTGGGCGTTGGAGACGTCGGGTCGGCGGTTGGCGAAACTGCCCGCCGAAGTCAAGGACGGGCGGCTCTGCTTCACGGCCGCCGTGCAGGGCGCGGAGGGCGCGCGGATGCTCTACGAGGTCGCGGAGAACTAGTTCTCTCCGTCGCCTCGCGTCGGCGTCTAATCCGCCCGCGCCATGGTTCGCAACCAACCCCCTGGGGTCTGTCCCCAGGGGGTGAATGTTTTTGTAAAGTTGTATTTTGTGTTGAATAAGTTTTGTTATCCCCCCCCCCCCCCCTGATTTTTTGCGATTTCCCGTTGTGGTGCGGTTCGGAAAATGCTATACTTTTTGCCGTGTCGGGAGGGGCGTTTTGGAAAGTCTGAGACGCGAACGGACACACATTAAGGCAGTCAGTTACAAAGGAGGTTTGGTCATCATGTCTCTCGGTTTGGTTGCAACGCTGCTTGCGGCGACGGTGTCCGCCGCTCCTGTAGACGATTCGCCCTGGAAGGTCTTGCCGATCAACGGGGGCGGCTATGTGCAGAACGTCGTGATTGCGCCATCGGATCCGCGCGTCTGGTACTGCTATGTTGACGTGGGCGGGCCGTACCGTTCCGACGACCGGGGCCTGAACTGGCGGCCGCTGCACCAGAACTACCTGCCGTCGCAGACGACGCGCTCGGCCGCCTGTACGCGCTCGCTCTCGGTCGATCCGCGCGATGCCGACAACTTTGTGCTCGTCTCCGGCAACGAGTACAATCGTCCGGCGGGTGCGTTCGTCTCGCGCGATGGCGGCAAGACGTTCCGCCAGACGCTGTTTGCCCGGTTCTACGGCAACGGCCCGCGTCGCCCGGAAGGCCTGTGCCTGGCGCGCAACCCGTCCAACCCGGACGAGCTGATTGCGGGCGAGGACGTGGACGGACTGTTTCTCTCGGAGGACAACGGCGAGACGTGGCGGCTGACCGGCCCGAAGGGCCATTGGTTCACGGACATCCGCTACGACCGCGCGGCGTCAAACGTCGTCTACGCCTGTGCGCCCGCGCCGAGAAAGATCATGCTGGAGCGCATGAGCCGTTCCGACACCTATCATCTCAAGGCGGGGCGCAAGACGGGGCTTTACGCGAGTTCGGACGGCGGACGTTCCTGGACGCGCCTTGCGGCGGAGGCGCCGTCCGAGATCGTCCAGATTCCGGGTTGCGCAGATCTCGTCGGCGCGTTCGCGGAGTGTTCGGAAATCCGCATTTCGCATGACGGCGGTCGCACGTGGCTCGACTTCCATCAGGGCCTTCCGAAGGCGGGCCCGGGCTTTCGGGCGGACGGGAATCCGTCGCCCCATTGCTATCTGGCCTATGCCGCCGGGCGAGACTTCTATCTTGTCGCGGACGCCGAGGGGACGCTTTATCGGCGAGACATGGCCGCCGACCGCTGGACGAAGGTCGAACGAGGTTCGGTTGAATGGGGCGATCCGGCGCGCGAGAGCTTGTCGATTCTTGAATGGCCCCGGAAGCGGAAGCGCTTCGAGTGCGCCGGCTCGATCATCATCGACCCGTCCGACCCGTCCCGCTGGCTCATCACCGACTGGTATCACATCTGGCAGTCGACGAACGAGGGCCGCGACTGGACGACCCGCACGCGCGGCATGATGCAGCTCGTCTCCTTTGACCTCGCGTTTGATCCGTTCAGCGCAAGCAACATCGTCTATGGCGTGGCGGACATGGGAATGTTCTGCACCTTTGACGGCGGACGCTCCTATCGGGCGCCGAAGGGGCATCCCTACACGGAACGAGCCGCCTTCTCGCGGAAGACGCCGGGCCTTGTCTATGCGGTCGGCACGCGCACCGAGACGGCCTTGGCGCGCTCGGCGGACAGCGGCGCGACGTGGACGTCTCTTTTGGGGCGTCCGGGGCTGCCGCATCCGATGAAACAGCCGGGTTCGTGCGCGTTTGGCGTGGAGGTCGATCCGCTGAACGATGACGTCTACCTGACGATTTCCGGTCCTTGTGCGCCGGGGAAGGGCGGTGTTTACCGTTCGCGCGACCGGGGCGAGACGTGGACGTGGTTCTCGGAGGGGTTGCCCGCCGACAAGGGCCTCTTCCGCGACGCTGAGTGGAGTCCCGACCTCGCGTGGCCGATGGTTTTCTCGCCGGACGGCTCGTGCGTTCTGACATTGACCAAGCTTCGGCAGGTCTACTGGCTCGACCGGCAGGCTGGCGTCTGGCGCGATTCGGGCGAGAAGTCCTGGAACAACCGCGTCGTCGCCGACCCGTTTGTCGCCGGGCGGTTCGTCAAGTCGGGTTCGACGATGCGCGAATCGACGGACGGCGGCCGCACATGGCACGACAACGAGTCGATGCCGGGCGGATGCTGGGGGCTGGCGTTCGATGCGCATACGCCGGGGTTGCTCATCCTGCGCGGCGCGGACGAGCTCTTCGTCTCCGAGGACGGGGGGCGGTGCTTCTATGCCTTGCCGCAGGGACTCGCCTATCCGCATTCGGCCCAAGTCCATGTCTTTGTCGATCGACGGCGGATCTTCGGGTTCACGGGCGGCAGCGGCGTTTTCACGCGCACGCTTCCGGACAGGCGTCTGTCGGGAAAGACGACGACTGCCATGAAGGAGGTCGTGAAATGAAGGCTCGCCTGATGGAAGTCGGTTTGGCCTTTTCAGCATTGGCCCTGGCGGTATTTCGATCCCGTCTCCGGTATGCGCCACGACGCGGAACGGGCGCTGGCTGTTTCCTACAATAAGCCGAGTCAGTCCAACTGGAGCGGAGGCGTCCAGACGGACAATGTCTCGGTTACGAACGACTTCACGGTCGAGATGTTCTATTGCTACGCGGACTGGAACGAGGGCAAGACGGACGCGACACCCCCGACGATTTGGCAGACGCTGTTCGCCCTGGAGACGGCGACGCGCTCGTTTCGGATTCGGGGACGCTCTATCTCGGCCTTCATCCGAACCGTGGTAGTAATGGCGCTAGCCTGACGGGTCGCATGGCCGAGTTCCGTCTGTCGGACGTCGCGTTGGAGCCCCCGTCGTTCATCCGCGTCGAACAGGGTGAAACGCTTGCTGAGTTTTCGGGCGGATGGGTTGCCGATCCCGTGCCGGATCCCGTGACGGTCGATTTCTCCAATGTGTCTTACACGCTGACGAACGACACGGACGGCGCAACTCTCTACTCCGGCGTATTCGACCCGGTTGGCCGCTCCGGACGAAAGGCCTATGCGCTTTGCGCGGACGAACGGGCGGGCGGATTCGTCGTTTCGAGCAA
>CAYQUI010000083.1:0-3440 GCA_964420685.1 uncultured Lentisphaeraceae bacterium
ACAGGAGCGGATTGCCGGGGCGCACGCCGAAGAGCGACGGCCCGTTGATGCGCGGCGTTTTCGCGACAGGCGGCGTCAGGATGCCGAGCTGACGCGACAGCGTGGCGACGTCGCGCGGGCGCGTGCCGGGCTTCATCTCAAACCGCGCGTCCGCCCAGATCGACGAGCCGCTGTACGGCGATTCAATGCCATGCGCCTCCAGCTTGATCCACCGCGCGCCGGAAAGATCGACCTTGATCTTGTGTGGCCCGGAGTCCTTGTCCAGCACGGGCGTCTCGAACGCCAGTTCCCGTTCGCGGTAGACGCGGAAGGTGAGCTTCGACTTGTTCGGCCCGCCCAATTGTCCGACCGTCGCCTCGAACGACCGCGCGTTGCCGTCCACGGCCAAGTAGAGCGCGGACGGGGCACACGTGCCAACGCCACGGCGGAACGACCCCTTCAGCATCGTGTCCTTGCCCGCCGTGCACACCCAACTGTAGCCGTGCCCGCCGCTCATGCGCTCCCAGATGCCCGGCTCATCCAGCCAGACCGTGTCCGCGCGAAGTCCACAAGCCCCCACACAGGCGGCAACCGCGCACAACAAGACAAACGACCGTCCGCTCATTCCTCGACGCCCTTCTTCTTTCTCTCACCTTTCAACGGCCGCCGCGACAAGCGGCTTGCCGGCCCGTCCGAAAGCGTTGCGCGGACGCACCTCGAAGCGAAGCGCATCGTGTCCGCCGCCAAGTTCCGACGTGGCGAACACGCACATCGCCAGACGACGATCACGCCGTTCGCTGCGGTAAATGTACGGCGAATAGACGCACTTCTCGCACACCGTTCGTTCAACGCCGCCTTTGATCCCGATCGCCTTCACGGCATAGTCGTAGGCGCGTGGCGTCGAGCCGGCGGACGGCGCGGACGGGAACATCACCACGTACTGGTCAGTCTTCGCGCCCGCCCGATTCGCGCCGTCCTTGAGGAACGTCACAGACGCCAGCGCCCCCGCCGGCCACACGGGCGCTGGGTCGAGCTTCGCCCGCCGCGCGTGGTCGTACGGCTTTCCGGCAGACCGCACAAGCGGAACAATCCAGTCCGGCCCGACCTTCTCGTGCGTGTCCATGTCAAGCCGCTCCAACACGATCGCCTCGTCGGACACCGACATGAACAGTCCGCCATGCCCGTCGCCCCATGTTGACGTCATCTTCATCTGCGGCGGATGCTGCGCGTTCTTCTTGAAATCCGTGATGCAGTAGCCGTTCTCGCGTCCGGGATGCTGGAGAAGGTAGCGGAGCGACGGAACCTCCACCGCCGTGAACGCGCCCTGCCAGATGCTCCGCTCGTCCGTCGCCTGAACGTGTCCATGCCCGCAGAACGCAAAGCAGTTCGGATAGTTCGCAAGGATCTTCGTGACGACGCCGGCCTCCTGCCCCCAGACATCCGTCCCGCCCGCCGTCCCGCGCAGAATGCGGTGCTGCGAATAGAAGAACGGTTTGGACGGATCATGCTTGAGCGCCGCCAACGCCGCGTCCACGCCCGGCACGACATCTCCGTACCGATCCGCCGCCGGGTCGAGGCACTGGTGATTCCCCAGCACGAACGTGTAGCCCTTGACGCGCTTCACCATGATGGGCGACCAGTCTTCGTGGAATGCCTGACGCCAAACCGCCTTGCGGTCGGCAAAAAAGATGGCGTCCCGATCGATTTCCGCCTTCCGCCGCGCATAGTCCGGATGCCTGCTGTGGGCGTAGCCGCCGTTGTCGTGATCGCCGAAATGAAACAGCTTCTCGATGTGCGCACCGTCCGAACGACGGTTGTTCGGGAAAACCTTGTCCCAGATTTCGCCCGCCCGGACGAGTTCGCTGATCAACCCGTAGTCCGCAATGTCGCCGCACAGCAGCACCGCGTCCGCCTTGCGCGAATCAAAATAGCGCAGCGCCTTCTCGAATCGCACATCCGCAATCGGCGCGGACGCCGTGAGATGAATGTCCGAAAGGACGCCCACCCGAAGATTCGTCTTGCCGGACGGACGGATGCCCGCGCCCAACACGACCTGGCCGAATCCAGCCGCAAACGCCGCGCCGCAGCCGATGAACGCGCGTCGTCCCAGGCCCGAATTTTCCCGTCTCATTTGCGCCCCTTCCCTTTCTTCACAGTGGCGGTGACGGACGACGTCACTTCCGCCTTACGGGCCGAGTCATCATACCCCCACTCCGAAATCGTATAGGCGCACGGATCCGTCCTGTCCGTAATGTCCGTCAACGCGCCCGTCTTTTCATCATACGACCAGAAGTCGATGCGGATGCGCGGCGGATTGTTGATGGGATCCTTCTCCCATCCCTGCATGTTGCCGCCGAGCGCGTTGACGTTGAAGAACACAATGTCGTCACGTCCGGTCACGGACTTCGGGACAAGTCCAAATCCCTCGGAGGCGACGAAACGGCGGCTTTCGAGCAGATTGAAGTCCCCCGTCGTGCGCGAAAAGTTCAGCCCCTTGCGGTTCCCCTGTGCCGATGTCGCGCCATAGTTGCCGAACAGGATGTTCGTTCCGTCCGTGCCGAGCGTCTGGCACCCGTAGTGAATCGGGTAGTCGAAGAGGATCTCCCGCGTGCCCTTGACCTTCAAGTCGGGAATGGAGAGCATCATGACCGTGAGATCATTGTGCGGCGGATGGTCGTTCCCCGGCTGCGCGTAGTGGTCAACCCCGGTGTAGAACGTGTCGCCCAGCACAAGCGCCCCGTCGAAATAGGCACAGTTCTCGACCGGCGGATCGATGTACGCCTCCTTGACGAGGTTGAGGTCTTCGTCCCACACGCCGACCATGAGCGTGGACTTGCCCTTCGGCGGGTTCTTCAGTCCGAACGCGCCATAGATATGCCCCTTCCCGTCGTAGGCGATGTCGCCAAGATGCAACGGCGCAAAACACGCCTTCAACAGCTTTCCGCTCTTCCAGTCGATCTTGAAGATGCCGTATGCATGGGAGAGGTAAATCGCCCTTTCGGAACACGTCGCCCCTTGAATGTGTCCGAAGTACTCCTTCGTGGCCAACACGTCCAGCTCATGCGGAACCGTATACACGGCCCGCATCCGTGCCGTGTGCGTCGCGCCGAAACACGCCGCCGCGCCAACCGCCAACACGAAACACACCCACACACGACTTGTCTTTGTTTTCATTTTCACATCTCCTCTTGTCTGTCACCTCATTCAATCAGTCCCTCTCCATGCGATCGAACAACGCACGGAGGAGGACTCGGACTCCCTTCGGGTTGCGCGAGAAATCCGTCGGCGAACGGACGAGCCGTTTCACGGCGGCTTCTATCCTGGCCCGGCCCAGACGCCGTTCTGCCAACTGAAGTTTCTCGTAGTCCTCCACGCCGTCGCGGACGTTCGCGAGACGGATGCCCGACAGGATGCCCCGTGCGCCGGGATAGAGGAACACGCCGTCGCCGGGCGTCAGCAGA
>CAYQUI010000084.1:0-3257 GCA_964420685.1 uncultured Lentisphaeraceae bacterium
CCCGCGCAATAGAGCGCAACGGCATACTTCAGTTCCTGGCAGAAATACGGCGAGACGAGCAAGCCGTTCCAGAGCACGTCGCTCGGAATGAACTTGCCGGACAACAGGAACTTCCGAACCGCCGCGTTCCAGGCGTCCGCCCATGCCGTCGAATGGACGATGACGTCGTCCGGCATGACCGGCGCGACATCCGGCGACCAAGTCCCCCAGAAGACGAACGCCGCCAACACCGCAAACGCAGCGGTAAAGGCGGCGAACCATATGCGACGCAACTGCTTCTCAGACATTGTCTGTCAAAATGTGCGCACAACCTTGAGTCCGAGCGGTCGCGTCGGGCCTTGAGCCAAAGCGAGCCGCAGGCGAGCGGAGGCGAAAGGCCCGACCTCCATTATCCAATCTTTCCGACGGCGATGAGCGTAAAGACCATCGTGAAAATCGCGACCGTCTCGACAATGCCAAGCGCAGCGAGATAGTTCGTGAAGCCCTGGTTCGTCTCGGCCTGCGCATCGCACGCCGCCGCGCCCGCACGGCCCTGGAAGAACGCCGAGGCCCCAATCGCAAAGCCGGAGAAGATGCCGAGGACGAGGCAAGGAATGCCCGCACCCGCGACCGCGAGCTTGCCGAACATCGTGAACATGAGGATCATTCCGTAGAGCGTCTGCGTAATCGGCGCGCCGACGAACGAGAGGAGGAGGAACGGCGCGGGCTTGCCCGCCGCGTAGCACTTCTTCCACGCCCCGACCGCCGCGCTCGCGGCCATTCCCGTGCCCAGCGCCGAACCCGCGCCAGAAAGGCCCAAGCAGGCGATCGCGCCCGCGACAATCATTGCTGCATCATTCATGTTCTGTTCTCCTTGTTGTTTCCAAGAGGTTATGATTTGCGAAAGGGATTGAACGCGAGGCCCGACCACGTGATGCCCTTGTGGTTCGAGAACTCAAGCGTGTTGAGACGCACGGCATGGACGAGAATCGAAAGCCCCGCCATGAGCAGGTTGAGGACATGCCCGAAGACGAGGATCGCGACCATCGCAAGCGCGAGCAGCCCCTTCGCCCAAATCGTGTCCGCATCCGCCACCAGCCCAATCGCCATGCTGTTGAAATTCTCCGCGACCTTCACGGACGCAAGGCCGACGGCAAACAGACGGACATAAGAAATAATGTCGCCGAGGGCCGACATGATGTTCAGCGGCAACATTCCAAGCTCCGCGCCATGCGTCTTCAGTTCGGACGGCTTCACGCTGAAAAGGAAGACGGACGCGATCGAGACGCCCCCCAGCCACAGCCCCCATGTCGGAAAGCGCGGAAAGATGCCGACAATCGAATTCGTGACGAGATACATCATCAGGAGAATGCCCGCCCAGCCAAACTCGGCGACCGCCGTCGAGTCAGGGAACTTGCAGACGCCATTCCAGATGCGCGCGAGCATGAGGTGCGAAACGCCAATCGTGAAGCAGAGGAGCATCATGTGGTTGTAGCTCGGATCGGCCAGCCACGTCACCGTCGGCAAGAACGCAAGGAACGGAAGTCCCGCCCCGAACCACGTGTTCGAAAGAACGCCCCAGAGAACCGTTGCGGACGAGAAGACCGCCAGCAGCACAAACCAGCTGCGCGGCAGTTTCCTGCGAAGGGCCAGCGTCGCCGCAAGGAAAATCGCCCCGTAGGCGCCATCACCGACGAGCATCGCGAAGAAAAGCGAGAAATAGCACATGAACGGGACGGACACGTCCGCCTCCGTATAGGCCGGCGCGATGCCCAGCCCCGCGAAAAGGGCCTTCACGGAACGGAAGAGGCGCGGTGGCTCAATGAGCGTTGGCGGCGTCTCGCCCGATTCGGGGTCGCGCAGAAGCACAGCCCAGCCAATTGCCCGCGAACGCGCGAACAAGTCGCCCGATCCGCCGTGAACCTCTTCCATCAGCGCCGCGACACGCGGTGCGGGAATCCAGCCGGACAAAACGGCAAGCGCGCCACGATCCGCCAAGAGTTCCTTCGCCTGCGCAAATGCAATACGGTCGCGAATCGCCGGAAACGCGGCAAGAATCGCCCGCTCGTCGACGGACGCGATCTTCACGTCGTCAATCGCCTGACGATTCTGCACGCGCGCCAGCTTCTCCCGCATCTTCGAAAGGCGCATCTCCGGCAGCTTCGCCGGCAGGTCAACGACATCCTCCAGCCCCGCGACCGCCTCACGCAGCTTCGCCGCGAGCGCAGGGTCGAAGTCGCCATACGGCGCGTAGGCGCGAATCTCCTTCTCCAGGCGTTCCCCCTCGGCGGCCAGCGCGGCACGATCAGCGGCGAGCGCCAAAACCTCCGAAACCGAACGCGGACGTATCTCCAGGTCGGTCTGCTTGCCACGCGCCTTGAGGATGAGCCGAACGGCCTTCTCGGCGTCCGCCAGTTCGCCCTCGGCGGACACGACGGACGCGCCATTCGCCGACGCGAGGTCGAGGTGCACCGCACCCAGCGCACGAAGGCGCGTGAGCGTCGCGTCCTTTTCGGACGCAAGGCAGACGAGGTCAAGATGCTTCATCGGAACAATCACGACTTGTCCCTCCCCTTCGCGATCTTGCCGCGCGTGACCGCAGCGGTCTGTTCGTCCCCCAAGGCAATCTTGATGACGCGAATCGCCTCCTTGCAGGCGGGAATCCGCACCTTCTCGAACAGGTTGACGCGCTGGGACGTCTGCTGAAGTTCGGCGGCGACGAGGCGACGCTGCTCCTCGTAGATGGCGCGCTCGCACTGGAGCGACAGGATCTTCGTCGTCACGTCCACCGCGCCGTCAACCCACGCCGGCGTCGCCCAAGGATCAACTTCCCTCACGTCCGTCTCGATCGCCTCGAACGTCGGAATCGCGACACCCGCGATATTGGCCGAACCCGTCCGCACGTCACGCACCTTCACGAGGCCCGCGAGCAAATCAGGATCCGTCGCGAACAGGCCGACCCAGCGGTCGAGATCGGCCCGCACCGCGCGTTCGGCGGCGCGCGTGGCGTCGGCCTTCGCGGAAATGCCAGCGATCTCGCCCTGGAGTTGCTGCTTCTTGAGCTGGAGCATCGGCAGGAACCGCTGAAACCGCTTCAGCGCGTCCGTCTGAGCCTTCAGCTCCGTCTTCGTCAGCTTGACCTTTGCCATGAATCCGTATTATAGCATTTTTCGGACGCGGAATTCGCTATCGGCAACACGCCGCAGGGATGGGCGCAATTCGTCTCGGCCATCACGCCCCGACGTCTTTCGTTGTTTTTGCGCTTGCAGAAATCGCCT
>CAYQUI010000085.1:0-3206 GCA_964420685.1 uncultured Lentisphaeraceae bacterium
CGGAGACGACGAGCGTCTTCAGCTGCGGCGTGAACTTCTGCGCCTCCGCCTCCCAGTTGCGCACGAGCGACGTCGGGCAGACGATGAGCGCAGGTCGGCGCACCCCGCCACGCGACGGCGGCAAGGACAGCCAGGTCAGCGTCTGAAGCGTCTTGCCGAGGCCCATCTCGTCCGCCAGCAGCCCCGCAAGCCCCGCCTCCTCCAGGAAACGCATCCAGTAAACGCCCTGCTTCTGATAGGGACGAAGCACCGTGTCGAGCGCGCCGAGCGCCACCGGCTCGAACCGCGCGTTCGGGTCGCCGCGCGTCGCCGCCGCCGTGCGCCAGGCCGTTGCGGCGGAGTCGTCGAGATCGACGGCATCCAGGATCGACTCAAGCGACGACCGCACGTAGGGCGCATAGACGCCCTTCACGCGAAACCAGCCGCGCGCGGCACCGCCCTGCGTCGCGGCGCAGTCGGTGAAGATGTCGTGCATGCGCCCGACCGCATCGCCGTCGAGGAGGTAGACCTGGCCGCTCTTGAGAAGGCAGCCGTCGCCACGGTTGATTGCCGCCTGAATCTCGACGGGCGAGATGTCCTCGCCCTGCGCATCGAACTCGTAGGAGACGTCAAAGGCGCCGTTCGGCGCGTCCCTCACCTTGACGACGGGCACGATCGTGCGGAACGTGTCCACCAACGACGAAAGGCGGTCTGAAATCTGGAACTCCCAGTCCGCCCGGCGGCGGAGCGAGGGATAGCCCGTGCCAAGAAAGCGCAGCACCTTCTGCGGACCCGTGAGATAGAGTTTGAGATCCCCTTCGCGATAGCCCGGCTCAAAGCCCCACTTCGCCAGTTCCGCAACGGCGGCCTTCTCGGCCTTCAGGGAGCGCGTCCGGCGAACGAGGCTGTCGTCAGGATCTTCCAGGTAGACCGTCCGCGCCGCCTGCACGGAACAGGCCGGAAAGTCGATGTCGCCGTACCAGGCGTCAAGTTCGACGGAGAGGGCCGCGCGAGAGCCGGAAAGAAACGCGAAGAACTTCGGCGCCATCGGCACCTCGATGAAGTCCTCCGCCGTCGTCTCGTCCGCCGGCGACGAATCATCTGCGGCGCGCGACGGCCGCCGCGTCGGCGAGGCCTCCTCCAGATCCTCCGACTCCATGACCCACAGCGCGATGCCAATGGCGAGGACATGTTCACAGACGCGCCCATGGCGCTGGTTGGCGGCGCAGGGGCAGTTCGAGCGGATGCACCCCGCGCGTTCCAGCTTGAAGCTGACGGGCATCTCCCAGCCGCCACGCTGCTGAATCTTTCCCGAAACGGTCAGCGTCGCGTCGTCATAGCGAACGTCCGTGACGTCGCCGGAATTGCAGAGCGCAAGCCCCTGGCTGAAGACCTCCCTGCCGCCCCAGCCCTCCAGTTCCGCGCGCGTGATGCCCGAACGAACCACGCGAATCGCCCTCAGCTGCGCTCAAGGTCGCGGCGCAGGGCCTTCTGCTTCAGGGCATCGCGCTTGTCGTGCAGCTGCTTGCCGCGACAGACGCCAAGATCGACCTTGATCCGCCCGCCTTTGAGATGCATTTTCAGGGGTACGAGCGTCAGCCCCTTCGCCTCGGTCTTCAGCTTGAGATCCAGAATCTCCTTCGCGTGCACGAGGAGCTTGCGCTGGCTCTTCGGCTCGTGGTTGAAGCGGTTGCCGAAGCGATAGGTCGCAATGTCACAGCCAAGAAGCCAAAGTTCGCCCTTGAGGACGGCGCCATAGGATCCCGCGAGCGAGACCGCGCCCTGTCGGACGGACTTGACCTCCGTCCCCGTCAAGACGATACCGCACTCGACTGTCTCGAGTACGGTATAGTCGTGCCGAGCCTTTCGGTTCTCGGCAAAGACGGGGTTGAACTTGCGTTCAGTCGGCATACAGCGAATTCACGGACGTGTGCTTCGCGTTCCACCGCGTCTTCGCATCCTCGGCCTTGGCAATCGCGTCAAAGTCGATTTCGGCGATGAGCTTGCCCTCGGCGACCTCGGCCAGCGCGATGTCGCACTTGTCGACGTCCAGGGCGGAGCGGTTCTTCGCGCGGTCGTCGTCCGTCAAGAGCGTCGTCGGGTTCACCAACGGCTTGGCGCCGTTGATGAGCTCGCGTTCGCGCTTCGAGACCAGGTTCACGAGAACCGGAACCGACGGAATCTTCTCGTGCGCCCGCTTCAGCAATTCTGCGTTCATAGTCGCGTGTTCCCCCTTAGGCCTGCGCGTCGAGTTCGGCCATCGCCGCCTTGCGGCTGAGCTTGATGCGGCCGCGCTCGTCGACGTCCAGGCACTTGACCTTGATGATGTCGCCGACCTTGCAGACGCCGTCCATCGACTTGAGGAACTTGTCGGAGAACTCCGAGATGTGGCAGAGGCCGTCCATGCCGGGGAGGATCTCGACGAACGCGCCGAAGTCCTTGATGCCCGTCACCTTGCCCTCGTAGATCTTGCCCGGCTCGGCGACCGCCGAAACCGCGCCGACCTCGCGCTTCGCCGCTTCCATCGACTCGGCGTTGTTCGCGAAGATCGAGACCTTGCCGTCGTCGTCGATGTCGATCTGCGCGCCCGTCTTCTCGACGATCGCGCGGATGTTCGAGCCGCCCGGCCCGATGAGCGCGCCGATCTTGTCGACCGGAATCTGCATCTCCTCGATGCGCGGCGCGTACTGGTTGAGCTCGGCGCGCGGCGCGGGAATGACGGACTCCATGTAGTCGATGATCTGCAGACGCGCGTCGTGCGCGGCCTTGACCGCCCCCTCGACGAGATCCCACGTGAGGCCGCGAAGCTTCAGGTCGACCTGGAAGCCCGTGATGCCCTTCTTCGTGCCGCCGACCTTGAAGTCCATGTCGCCGCAGTGGTCTTCGGCGCCGAGGATGTCGGTGACAAGAACCTTCTGGCTCTGGTCGTCGTTCGTGAACAGGCCAATCGAGATGCCCGCGACCGTGCGCTTGAGCGGCACGCCCGCATCCATGAGCGCGAGGCAGCCGTTGCAGATCGACGCCATCGACGAGGAGCCGTTCGACCCCATGATCTCGCTCACGACGCGGATCGAGTACGGGAAGTTATCCGGCAGGACTTCCGCAATCGAACGCTCGGCGAGCGCGCCATGGCCGATCTCGCGACGGCCCGTCGAGCCGAGACGGCCGACTTCGCCCGTGCAGTACGGCGGGAAGTTGTAGTGGAGCATGAAGCGCTTCGAGGTGTC
>CAYQUI010000086.1:0-2862 GCA_964420685.1 uncultured Lentisphaeraceae bacterium
CGACGGGACGGCGAAGACGCCGGAGGCGGGCTTCGGCGACGGCGAGCCGTCGATCCTGACGCGGGACGACTTCGACGTCTCGTACGAGGACAACGTGGAGGCGGGCACGGCGAAGATGGTCTTCACGGGCAAGGGCAACTACACGGGCCGCGACGAGCAGGAGTTCGACATTTCGCCCGCGAAGGCGTGGAGCAACGGCGACGAGCCGGGCGCGGGGACAGTCCCTGCGGGCGGCCTCTCGAAGTTCGACGCGACGTTCGTCTACGACGGTCGTCCGCACACGATTGACACGAACGCGCTCGCGGCGGTCGAGAAGCCCGGCTGTACGCCAACGGTCTCCTATTCGCTGACGCGGGAAGGGGCTTATCAGGACGAGGCGTTCGCCTTCACGGACGTCGTCGCGACTTCGTTCTGGTATCGGATCTCGCTGGACAACGCCAACTACGAGGACTATGTCCACGAGGCGCGGCTGACAATTACGCCGCGTGACATCGCTCTCGTCACGGTCGCGCCGATCGCCGACCAGGAGTTCGCGGGCGCGGCCGTCGCGCCGCTGCCGACGGTGACGGACGGCGAGCCGTCCATCATCACGGACTCTGACTACACGGTCGCCTATGCGGATAACACGGCTCCCGGCACGGCGACGCTGACCCTCACGGGACGCGGCAACTACATGGGGACGAAGACCGTCTCCTTCGTCATTCTCTCCGCCGCGCGGGAGGTTGTCTTCGATGCGCTCGGCGGGCGGATCGGCGGGGGGACTGTGACGGTCACGCAGACCCTCGCGCGCGCCTATGGCGACCTGCCGACGGTGACGCGGGCAGGCTACGTCCTCGACGGCTGGTTTCTCGGCGTGACGAACGGCGCGCCGGCGGCCGTTCGCGGCGAACCGCTCCTTGTGGATGGGCCGCATACGCTCTACGCGCGGTGGTCGCCCGTCTCGGCGGTCTCATCCACCCCGGAGACGCTGTATGCCTGGGAGGCGACGGGCGCGGCGACGGCGCGGATCCTTGGGCTTCGCGACCCATCCGTCCGCCTCGCACGGCTCGCCCTCCCCGACCGCATCGGCGGATTGTTCGTGACGGCGGTCTCGGACGGGGCGTTCGCGAACATGGCGTGCGGCGCGACGACGCTAGATCTGCCGGTCTTCTGCACATCGGTTGGCGACAGGGCGTTCTACAACGCGACGACGCTCGCGTCGGTCGTGTTCGCGGACGTGCGGCGGTGGGACGATCCCGCCGCGCCGGCGACGGTTTCGGTCGGTCGCTATGCGTTCTCGACCTGTTTGGGACTCACGGAGGTCACGCTGTCCGAGGAGGTCTCGTCCCTCGGCGACTACGCCTTCCTCAACTGCCGGAATCTGCAGCGGATTGTCGTCCTCGGTCGTCCTGCCGTGGGGCAGCAGGTCTTCCGCTCGGCGGGCGTCAATGGCGCAGACGGCGTGGCGGTGCTGATCGACCCCGCGCTCGCGGACGACGCGGACTACATGGCGCAGCTGAAGGCGGGCGTCCCGACGGTGACGGTTCGGACGGACGCGGTCGTTGCGGCCCTGAAGACGGCGGCTCTCGCCGTGTCGGGGCGGACGGTGCGCCTTGCCGTCGATGTCGCGCGGGCATCTGCGTGGGGCGAGGTGGATGCGTCCGCGTTCCGCGTCGAATACCGTGCGCGGCTTGGCGACGCGCCGGCCGTGCTGACGCCGCACGCCGTCGCACGCGAGGCGGACGGTTCGCTGACGCTAGAGGTCAAGGCGCCGGAAGGGCCGTCCGGATTCTTCCGTGTGCGGCTCGTGGACTGAAGCAGAAAAGGACAAGGAGGAAATGAAGATGAACGGCAAGATGGTGATGGGGATCGTGTTTGCGTTGATGGCGACGGTCGCCGAGGCGGACGGCTGGAGGCTGACGGTTGGCCCCGCGTGGCGGTCGCGCGTCAAGAGTTCGGTTTCAGGAAGGGTGTCTGGCGCGGGACTGGCGGCGCAGGACACGACCACCTACGACCGGGACGACCCGAATGCACGGACGGAGTTCAGTGCCTCGGACGCGGAGCGGGTGCAGGATCCGGACTATCCGAGCGACCCGTCCTTCGAGAAGTACGCCTACACGCGCACGGCGACGCGGACGGTCGTGACGCCGAACGACGGCGCGGCGCGGATGGACGCCTCGGACACGGACAGTCCGCTCGGCGTGAAGGCGAACCTCGGCTACGACTTCTGGGCGACGGAGCGGTTCTCCATGGGGCTGAGCCTGACGGCCGCCGCCTACTGGCGGATGCGCGCGGCGGCATCCGGAACGGCGGGCGGCGGGACGCGCACCGTCAGCACGGTCAAGGACTACTACCTCTTCAGCGGCGGACCGATCCCGCCGGACGGGGACTTCACGTCGTTCCGCCCGGACGCAGACCCGTACCTGCCGTACCGCGAGACGACAGAGACAACGGAGGCGATTGCGGGCCGCCGCGTCTCGGCGCGATTCCGCAGCGACCTCTACCAGCTTGGGCTTGGCCCGCAGGCGACATGGCACATCTGCGACCGAATAGACGCCTATGGGCGCGTCGAGGCGCTCTGCAGCATCGCGCATCTCGACTTTGACGCGGGCGCGGCGCACGGGACGGACACGCAGTGCCTCCTCGGCTTTGGCGGAACGCTTGGCCTCGTGGCGGGTCTGACGGAGTGCTTGGGGCTTTATGCGGAAGTCGGTTATGAGTGGATCGACGGCGCGGAAACCAGCCTTGGCGGTCTGCAGGCGGAGGTCGACTACTCATCGCTCGTCGTCTCGGCGGGGCTTGTCCTCTCCTTCTAAGGGGGGGCGGGTGCGGCGTCCGTGGGGTCTGTCCCCGCGGTTCTCCCGTGATTCGCGGGGCCTGTCC
>CAYQUI010000087.1:0-2804 GCA_964420685.1 uncultured Lentisphaeraceae bacterium
AGTTCGGAAAGGAGCGCCGGGCGCGTGGGGGAGAACTTCGACCCCTTCCACTTGCCCCAGCCGCCGACGTCGACCTTCGAGATTTCGTCCGCCCAGCTCGCCTCCGCGCATTTCTTCCTGCAGGCGCCGGCCGTCGTCCGCGTCAAGTCCGGGTCGTGGAACGTGAAGACCTGCTTGTCCGCCGACAGGTAGACGTCGCACTCGAACCCGAACCCGCGCGCGACGGCCATCTTGTAGGCCGGCAGCGTGTTCTCCGGCGCGTCATGCGATTCGCCGCGATGCGCGATGAACGTGTCGTACGCAGGACCCGCCGCCTGTGCCCCCGCCGCCAGCGCAACCGCCGCCGCAAACCCAAACAATGTCTTCATGTTTCTCTTTCCTTTCTTTGTTTGCTCTTCTTTATTTACTCTTTAAAAGCGTTTAACGAAAGCGGCACACCGACCGCCAGACCGTCTCCCACACCGCATCCTCCGTGCCATTCGCGTCAATCGTGCAAATGCGCGCCGGCTCGGCCGCCGCCAGTTCCGCGAAGCCCTGCCGCAGCCGCGCATGGAAGTCGACGCCCGCGCACTCAATGCGATCGGCCGCCGTATGCGTCGCCGCCTCGCGGGCGCGCATCCGCGCCGCCGCAACTTCTGGCGCAACGTCCAGCAGCAACGTGAGATCGGGCTTCAGCCCCTCGCAGGCAAAGTCGTTGGCGGCAGAAATGAACGAAAGCGAGAGACCGCGTCCATAGCCCTGATAGGCGAGCGTCGAGTCGCTGAAACGATCGGAAACGACCCACTTGCCGGCCGCCAGAGCGGGACGAATCACGGTGCGGACAAGCTGCGCCCGCGCGGACAGGAAGAGCAGGAGTTCGCTCCGATCACACGGCGGATCGTCAGACGAATCCTTGAGGAGACGGCGAACCGTCTCCGCGAGCGGCGTCCCTCCCGGCTCGCGCGTGAGAACGACTTCGACGCCCTCGGCCTCCAGCGCGGCCTTCAGGCGACGAACCTGCGTCGATTTTCCGCAGCCCTCGCCGCCTTCGAACGTGATGAAGCGGCCACGCGCACCCTGTCCGGACATCATCTCCTTCGTCGCGCCCTTCACTTGCCGCAGATCGTCTTGAAATGCGGCAGAACCGCCGGCAGCCAAATCTCGCGATAGCCCGCCGCATTCGGATGGACACGGTCGGGCATGACCCATTGCGTGTCGCCGTTCCCGTCCAGGAACTTGGCGTTGAAATCGACCCAAACAACCTTGTCGCCGTCGGCAAAAGGCTTAATGAGCGCATTCGCCTTCTCGTTCTTCCCGCGCAAGGCGTCGTTCGCCGACTCCCCGCGCGGGAAGATCGGCAGGAGAAGCGTCGTCGCCTGCGGTTGCTTCTCGGCGATGAGATCCAGAATCGCGCGGACGCCGCGTGCGACATCCTCCGCGCGGTCGTTCCGATTGTTGGTCCCGATCATCAGCATGATGCCTTTTGCCTTGTAGCCATCCAGCTCGCCGTTCCGTCCGCGCCAGAGCAGATGTTCCGTCCGATCGCCCGAATAGCCGATGTTCAAGATCGAATACGTCTTGCGAAGTTCGTCCAGCGTCTCTTTCCCGGGCCCCTCCCAACCATGCGTGATCGAGTCGCCGAAGAAGACCAGGTCGAATTCCCCGCCCGACGCGGCGATCGCATTCCGGTTTCGGAGCAGCCGATCAAGCCACCAGTCTGGCTTGCCGGGATTTGCCGTCTGGATGCGCGAAAGAGGGAACACGGTCGCGGGCTGGTCGAGGCGCACGTTCTCCTTGCGCTGAAACGCGGCAAACCGGTTCGCCGGAACGGGAAGCCGCCCGTCCGAAAGCGCGGCATCGACATAGGGCGCAAGGGCCGCCGCCCAGATCTCGTAGCCGCTCGCGTTCGGATGAAGCAAGTCCGGAAAGAGTTCGGGCGTGAGCCGCCCGCCAGGCGTCAGGAACTGGTCGTTGAAGTCACACCAGAAAATCGTCTTCCCGTCCGCAAACTTCCGGATCTCCTTGTTGACGACCTCGTTGCGGCGACGGACGGCATCGGCGACACCGCGCCCGCGCGGGAAAATCGGCGTCAGGACAACCCATGCCTTCGGCTGTTTCGCGCGAATCGTCCGCAGGATTTCGCGAATGCCGAGAATCGCGTCGGCCGGCGGCTCTTTCTCGAACGGGAAGTGCCCCGCATTGTTCGTCCCGATCATCAGGACGATGCACTTCGCCTCGTAGCCGTCCAGTTCGCCGCCCTCGTTGAGACGCCAAAGGACATGTTCCGTGCGGTCGGCGGAGAAGCCCAGGTTCAAGGCCTTGCGGTCGCCCTCGGAGAAGTACGCCGCCCACGGAGCCTGCCCCCCCGTCTCCCAGCCGTGCGTGATCGAATCGCCGATGAAGACGACCTTCGCGCCGCCGTTCGTGACGACGTTCATCTTCTCGGCGTGGCGCTTCAGCTGCCAGGCGTTCGCGTTCCCGCCATACCCGTCATGCGAAACGGCGCGGACACCGACGGTCGCGGCCCCCGCCGCCAAAGCCACGGACGACACAAGCAAAAGCGCACTCGACGCAAAAACTCTCATGAACAGATTCTCCCTTTTCATTATCAGACGACAGTTGTTGGCGGCGACCAGCCTCGCGCGCCACCGGAACGATGCGCCGCGAGCAGATATCCGCCAATTATACCAAATCCGCGCCACCCTGCGGGCGTTATATGGTTGACGTTGTACCGCTTTCCATCTTCGGCAGTTATTAAAATTTCTTCAACAACTGCCGCCTTGTCCAGTTCCGCGTCAGAGAAAAGTCTGCGCAGATGATAGGCG
>CAYQUI010000088.1:0-2352 GCA_964420685.1 uncultured Lentisphaeraceae bacterium
ATTATACCATACGCGGCTGTTCAGCGGCCGAGGCGAACCGTCCCCGCCGCGCGCTCCTCGCGGTAGCACGCGACCGTGCGGCGCAGACCCTCGTCCAGCGAAATCCGGGGCGACCAGCCGAGCGCACGGATGCGCGACGTGTCGCACAGCTTGCGCGGCGTGCCGTCGGGCTTCGTCGCGTCCCAGTCAATCGTCGCCGGGCATCCCGTCGCCGCACGCACCTTCTCGGCGAGGTCGCGAATCGAGACCTCCTCGCCCGAACCGACGTTCAGGAGATCCGGCGGCTCCGCCAGGTTCAGCACGAAGAGGCACGCTTCGGCCAGGTCGTCCACGTGCAGGAACTCGCGCAGCGGCGTCCCCGTTCCCCAAAGCGGCACGGTCGCGTCGCCACGCTGCCGCGCCTCCTCGAACTTGCGGATCATCGTCGGCAGGACATGCCCGCCGACGAGGTCGTAGCTGTCGCCCGGCCCGTAGAGATTCGTCGGCATGAGCGAGTGGTAGCACAGCCCGCGTTCGCGCCGCAGGAATTCGCAGAGCTTGAGCCCCGAGATCTTCGCGAGCGCATAACCCTCGTTCGTCTTCTCGAGCGCGCTCGTCAGAAGCGCCGATTCGGGAATCGGCTGGGGCGCAAGGCGCGGATAGATGCACGTCGAGCCGAGGAAAAGCAATCGCTTCACGCCCGCCTCCGCCGCGCCCCACACCGTGTTGAGCGCAATCAGCTCGTTCTCGTAGAGGAAGCGCGCATTGGCCGCGCTGTTCGCGCCGATGCCGCCGACGCGCGCCGCCGCGATGACGGCGACGTCCGGCCGCTCCGCCGCATAGAACGCGCGCACGGCCGCCGGGTCGAGAAGGTCCAGCTCGGCGTGCGTGCGCGTGACGACGTTCCCGTAGCCGCCGCGTGCGAGCGCCCGGCAGACGGCAGCGCCGACCATGCCGCGATGCCCGGCGACGTAGACCTTGTCCGCCTTACGCATTCTGCACCGCCCGTTCCTTGCGCGCAAGCTCAAGATCGGCGTCCATCATCATCTTGACGAGTTCCTTGAACGTCACCTTCGGCTCCCAGCCCAGGACGCGCTTGGCCTTGCTCGCGTCGCCGAGCAGCTGATCGACTTCGCTCGGACGGTTGTAGCGGTCGTCGTGCTTCGTGTACTTCGCCCAGTCCAGCCCGACGTAGTCGAACGCCACCTCCAGAAGTTCCTTCACCGAATGCATCTCGCCCGTCGCGAGCACGTAGTCGTCCGGCGTGTCCTGCTGGAGCATCCGCCACATGCCCTCGACGTAGTCGCCCGCGAATCCCCAGTCGCGCAGGGAGTTGATGTTGCCCATGAAGAGCGCGTCCTGAAGGCCGAGCTTGATGCGGCTCGCCGCGCGCGTCACCTTGCGCGTCACGAACGTCTCGCCCCGGCGCGGCGACTCGTGGTTGAAGAGAATGCCGTTCGAGGCGTGAAGCCCGTACGCCTCGCGGTAGTTCTTGACGGCCCAGAAGCCGTAGAGCTTCGCGACGGCATAGGGGCTGCGCGGATAGAACGGCGTCGTCTCGCGCTGCGGCACCTCCTGCACCTTGCCGAAAAGCTCCGACGTCGACGCCTGGTAGAAGCGCGTCTCCACGCCCGCCAGCCGAATCGCCTCCAGGAGCCGCATCGTGCCAAGCGCGTCCACGTCTCCCGTGAACTCCGGCGAGTCGAACGAGACGCGCACATGGCTCTGCGCGGCAAGGTTGTAGACCTCGTCCGGATGGATGTCGTGGACGAGCCGCATGAGGTTCGAACTGTCCCCCAAGTCGCCGTAGTGGAGGAAGAGATTCACCCCGTTGACGTGCGGATCCTGGTAGAGATGGTCGATGCGACCCGTGTTGAACGAGCTTGAACGGCGGATGATGCCGTGGACTTCATACCCCTTCGCAAGAAGCAGTTCCGCAAGGTAGCTGCCGTCCTGTCCGGTGATGCCGGTGATAAGCGCCTTTTTCATGACCGCATAGGATAGCACAAATCGCGGTCGCTCTGCAAGTGACCAAAGCGAAGGGGCTGCGGCAATTGCCGCAGCTCCCTCTGCACGCGCCTGACGCGCGTCTGTCGCCGAAGCTTACTTCTTCAGCGCCGCCGTGACGTCGGCGAGAACCTGACGGAGAGCCTTCGGGACGCGGTGAGCCGTCTTCGAGGCGACCTTCGAGTCCTTCGACGGCTTGGCGTCATACTCGTCGTAGGACGCGCCAATCGTCGCGATCTCCTTCTTCCAGCCCTCGACGTCAACCTTGAGGATCTCCTCGAGGTCGGCCTTGACGACATGGAACTTCGCCGTCTCGTCGTTGTTGGCGAGGTCGATGTCCTTCGCGAACGGAATGTTGCCGATCGC
>CAYQUI010000089.1:0-2319 GCA_964420685.1 uncultured Lentisphaeraceae bacterium
AACGTCACCTGGATGCATTGAAAGGCTTGATGTCCACGGGCGTCGGGACGGGCGTTCCCCAGCCGCCGCAGAACTACAACCAGGGCGCGATGCTTTTCGAGTGAACCAGACGCGGTTGCGGTTCTCGACGGCGCCCTTCTCGTAGGAGGCATCGGCCCGCGTGTCGTACGCCCTGGCCTTGAAGAGCCTGTCCAGGTGTCCCTGGTCGAGGAACTTGTAGCCGTTTTTTGCTGACCCACCTGATATTACCATTTGCGGGCGCACACGAAGCCCCTGTTTTTGGTATACTATACGCTATTCATCATTTCAGTCTGTGACGGTCGGTGTGGTGCCGGGCGTGTGACGGGCGGGAAAAGTCTACAGGGAATGAACAGAATCATGAACGAACATTGCCACATTTTCACGTCGGAGTCCGTTTCGGAGGGGCATCCGGACAAGGTGGCGGATCAGATTTCCGATGCGATCCTCGATGCGTGCCTCAAGGCTGACAGCCGGGCGCACGTCGCCTGCGAGACGATGGTCGGTCCCGACGTCGTCGTCAACATGGGCGAAATCACCTGCAAGGGCTGGCCGAAGGTCGATCCCAAGGCGATTGCCATGAAGGTTGTCAAGAAGATTGGCTACGACCGCGCCGAGGAGCGTTTCTGCTGGAAGACGTTCGACTATGTCTCGCATCTGCACGGGCAGTCTCCCGATATCGCGCAGGGCGTGAACCGCAAGACGAAGGCGAAGCAGGGCGCGGGCGACCAGGGCATGATGTTCGGCTATGCGACGAACGAAACGACGAGCTACATGCCGACGGCGCTCGTCTATTCGCACGAGCTCCTGAAGATGTACGCGCGTCTGCGCAAGCGCGGCGGCAAGTACGCCTGGCTGCGGCCGGACGCGAAGAGCCAGTTGTCCGTTCTCTACGAAAACGGCAAGCCCGTCGCAATTGACACGGTCGTCATCTCGCACCAGACGACGGAGGCGGGCGCGACGGAGCAGAACTACGCCGAGTTGGAGCGGCTTGCGACGGACTACCTGTCGAAGACGGGGCTTTTGGCGGAGGACACGAAGTTCATCGTCAATCCGACGGGCAAGTTCGTTGTCGGCGGGCCGTGCGGCGATTCGGGGCTGACGGGGCGCAAGATCATCGTCGATACCTACGGCGGCATGGCGGCGCATGGCGGCGGCGCGTTTTCGGGCAAGGATCCCTCGAAGGTCGACCGGTCGGCCGCGTACTACGCGCGCTATGCGGCGAAGAACATTGTCGCGGCGGGGTTGGCCGACCGCTGCCAGATCCAGGTCGCGTACGCGATTGGCATTGATCGGCCGGTCTCGTTCTGCGCGAAGACGTTTGGCACGGCGAAGGGCCGCGTCACGGACGAGGCGTTGGAGAAAATGCTCGCGTCGGGGAAGATTTTCGATTTTCGCCCGGCGGCGCTCATCGATGATCTGCAGTTGCTCAAGCCCCAGGGCTGGTGCTATGAGGATACGGCGGCCTACGGTCATTTTGGGCGCGACATCTTCCCGTGGGAGCGGCTGGATCGCGTGCCGGCGCTGAAGAAGCTCTTCAAGGTCGCCTAAGGCGGAGCGACGGGGATGTTCGCGGCGGGGATCATTCACCACGTCAACTTCCTGGAGATTGTCCGGCATCCGTGGTTCATGTCCGCATTTCTTGCGGCGGCATCCGCGCAGATTCTGAAGTTCGTCTATTTCTGGCTGCGGACGGGGCGGCCGGACACGCGCGAACTGCGTGCGTCCGGCGGCATGCCGTCTGTCCATTCGGCGCTTGTCTCGGCACTGGCCTTTGCCGTCGGCCTCACGGAGGGCTTTGACGCGCCTTATGCGATGATTGCCGTCGGGCTGGGGCTGATCGTCTTGGTCGACGCCGCGACTTTGCGGCGTGAGGCGGGCGAGCATGCCAAGCTCATCAACCGCATCGTCTCGCACCTCAACAGCGCGAGCGAAGAAGACCGCATTGAGGCGCGCCGGCTGGAGGAGCGGCTGGGCCATCGGCGGCGTGAGGTCGTCGCGGGCGTCCTCTGGGGATGCCTTGTCGCTTTTGCCGTCTGCGCGGTCTGGGACTTCTGGAAATGACGCGGGAAAAGTTTTTTCAAATACCCCCTTGCGCGGCCAACGGATTTTTTGGTATACTATGCACTCGTTCGCCCGAAAGGGTGTGACGTGTCCGACAGAAGCCTGAAAAGGCGAAGTGGGCGTTGATCTTTGAAAGATGGATGTTTGAGAACGTGTCTCTGGAAGAGACATGGAACAGTTAGAATGTTTGTGTGGAGCGGAACTCGAAATTCTTTTTTCTGAGAGTTTGATTCTGGC
>CAYQUI010000090.1:0-2157 GCA_964420685.1 uncultured Lentisphaeraceae bacterium
CGTTGTTCATGTTCATTTTCCTGTCTCCTTTTCGATGACTAAAATCACAACTCAAATTAATCGAACAGCACCTTGACCGACGCGATTTCGACCGGGCAGCTGAAGACGGCGGACACCGTCCGCACGAAGCCCAGGTTCGGCGGCGCCGCCGAGGGGTTCGTCTCCGTTCCCCAGAACGGCTTCAAGTCCTTGACGGGCACGCGCACGGTCGTCCAGTCCGCCGTCAGCGGAAAATCCCATCCGTAGTACGTCTCGTTGGCGAGCGTGAAGATGAGGCGCACCGTCCCCGGCTTTCCGTCCGGCGCACGCAACGTCGCGATGACTTCGCGCCCAGGTCCGGGCCGTCCGAAGACGCGCTCGAACGACACCGCGTCAAACGGCGTGTGCTGCGCCAAGTCGCCCGTCTTGAACCGTTCGGCGGAGGCCGTGAACCCGAATGCGTCGAGGCTCTGCGGGCCTTTCGCCACGTAGCGGCGGACGTCCGGCTCGCCGAACTGTCCATGCCGCACCGCAAGCGTCACGTCCAGAAACTCGAAATCCGAAGGCGTCGGATAGGTGGGGCAGACGAACGGCGGCGTCTGAAGCGCGGCCAGCGCCATCAGCGCGTCCGCGCCGAATGACGCGGCCGATTCGACCACGTAGTCGCCGGGCATCAGTTCGACCGCTCCGCCAATGGCCGTCGCGACGACGGATTCGGGGGCGTTGGCTTTGCGGACACGATAAGTCGGGGACAGGCCGGGAAGCGTCAGACGAACCGTACGCGCTTCGCGGACGATCAGGTGCTTGGGCGACGTGTTGCCCGAATAGGGGTCGGCGAGATCGACGACGTTCGGATAGAGCTGCAACCGCCAGACGCCCTGCGCCGCGCAGTCGAGGAAGTACGCGCCGTTCCCGGTCGCCGAGGCGACGGACGACGTGCCGACGCCCCAGACTCGGCGCAGCGATTCGGGCGACGGCGGCGGATCGAGCGGATCGGCCGTGTAGAGATAGTCCGCATCCGTCACGAGCTGCGACAGATTCCGGCGGACGTCGATTCGGACGCCGATGTCGTCGAAGCGCAACGCATCGACGTCGGGCCGGTAAGGGCAGCCCGGCGGCGAACGACGGAAAACCTCGGCGGCGATCGCGAACGAAATCGCCTTGGCGGGCGTGTAGACGAGATTGAGGTGGTGGGTCTTCCAGGCGAGGTTGCGGTCAGCCAGCGCGAGCGCGTCATACTGGAACTGGTTCGCGACAACACAGCCCTCATGGCGGAACTCCCGCGCCATGGCCGGGTACATGTAGGCGCCTCCGACGTCCGCGCAGTCGAACTCGTAGATCATCTTGAGCTTGTCCGCCACGTGCGCGTCGCCCTTGAGGGTCGTCGCGGCGATCCGTCCGAGCTGGCTGCCGCGAAGTTCGCGGTCGGCGATCAGACCCGTCGGATAGTCGTTGCCCGAGACGCCGTCGATCGTCGAGGCGCCACACGCCGCCGTGCGCCCTTCCCAACAGTTGTAGAAGAGGGGCTTCGTCGTCCCGGAAGACCGCAGGGCGGCGGCCAGGCGGTCGATGTATTCCGTCACCTTCGCGTCCGGCCAGTCCGCCGGATAGTGCGGTTCGTTGATCAACTCGAACGCGAGGATCGCGGGGTCGTCCGCATAGCGTTTCCCCGTGTAGCGGTTGACGTGGTCGGCGAACTCCCGCAGGAAACGCTCTTGAATCGCCCACGCGCGTGGATCGGACACCATCTGCTGAATCGTCCAGTCGGCGGAAAATCCTTCAGTGGACGACCGCCACCAGGCGATGGGCGTCAAGACCGTCTTGATGCCGTTCGTTGCGCACAGGCTGATCAGGTAGTCAAGCAACTCCACGTGCTCGTTGTCGACGAACCCGCCCGCCTTCGTGGAGAACTCCGCATCAAACGTATGGAGACGAATGCAATCGAGACCCAGCCGACGGAAGTGCGCGACGTCGCGGCGCATCTGCTCCTTGTGGTCGAGCCCGCGTTCCTTCAGGAGACGGTACTCGCCGGAGAACGGCGGATAGTAGTTGACGCCAAAGCGCGTCTCAAGCGTCTTCCGGGGCGCAGCCTCCGCCGCACACGCGAACCCGACGCCAAGCGCCAGCGTTGCGACGAGATGAACGACCTGTGACTTCCGACTCGACATCGACCTCCTT
>CAYQUI010000091.1:0-1739 GCA_964420685.1 uncultured Lentisphaeraceae bacterium
TGCCCTCCTTCGTGACGTTGCCGTTCATCCAGTGCCACCACGTGTGCGGCTTTGCCGTGGACGGCGGATTGCGGAAGCTGTCTTCAAGCGACGCCGCGAACGTCACCGAACCGGCCAACGCCAGCGCGGCGCAGAGAAATACGCTCTCGTTTTTCATTTGCCCTTCTCCCTTTCGGATGATTCAACACACCATTCCTTAAACGCGCCAATTATATCAAAAAATGAGAAAAAAAAAAGCGGCAGACGAGGTTTTGCCCTCGTCTGCTGTCTGCGGACGCCGTCGGTTCGACGACCCTCCGCACGCTTCACCCGCCAACGGACGGCTCTTATTTCTTGACGAGCTTGCGCACCGCCTTGTGCGAGCAGAACGTCCGCTCCGTGTAGAGCTTCGCGCGCCAGCCGTTGCCCTTCTTCACGACCTTGATCGCCTGAATCCACGGGCTGTTGAACGGGAAGAGCTTCTCCACGCGGACGCCGTAGCTGTCGCGGGACACCGTGAAGTTCCCGGAGGCGTTCGTGCGACCGTTGTCGATCGCGAGAACCTTGCCCTCGAAATCCTGAACGCGGAACTTCTCGCCTTCCTTGATCTTGATCGAGACGCGAACGACGTCCCCCGCCTTGAACTCCGGGAAGTTCTTCGCCGCGAGACCGGCGGTCTGCTCGGCGTTGATCTTGTCGATGAGCTTGATACCCATGTTCTACCTCCTTAGGCCTTCGGGGCTTCCTTGGCCGGCGTCTTCGCCTTCGTCGCGTGGTGCGGCTTCAGGCTGGGGTTCTTCGCGCGGCGGATGAGCGAAGCGACCGTCGCCGAGGGCTTGGCGCCCTTCGACAGCCAGTGGTCGACGCGCGCGAGGTCGAGCTGGAAGTTGTTGTCCTTGATCTGGGTGTCGTACCAGCCCAAGATCTCAAGGAACTTGCCGTCACGGGGCGAACGCTCGTCGGCCGCGACAATACGATAGGTCGCGTGGTTCGTGCAACCCGTGCGACGCATTCTGATTTTGACCATAGTTCTCTTCTTCCTTCTTCTTCAGCGGATGAAATTGGCGCGTAGTATACCATACGCCCCGAAACCGCGCAAGGGGAAATCAGATAAGCGAATTGAGCAGGTGGAGATGAAAGGTGGAGGTGGATGAGTGGCTTCACCTGATGATCAGGAGCGTCGGATCGGAATCAAACGGATGCACGACGAGCGCCTTGCCCAGCGGGGCCTCCGCCCCGCCGCGATAGACGCCGATGACCCGTTTGCCCGGCACCTGCGCCCGCTCCTCCGGCGTCACGTTGTAGTCGAGATAGGGCACGGCCGCCCATCCCCGCAACGCAGAGGCATAGATGACCACTGGCTTCGTCGCGGCGGCGGACACCGACGCCGTCAAGTTCGACAGCGCCGTGCCGTCGTCCGCCAACGCCCGACCCGTGAACGTGATCGTGCGCGGCGTCTGCCCCTCCCTGAACGGCTCCGCCCCCACCGTCATGTCCGGCGCGTTGTAAATCGTCACCGTCCGCAGGCTGGCGTTGCGCCCAAATCCATACTTTGAAATGTTGGTGACCGTCGTTGACCGCGTCGCGCCGCCCAGTTCAAACCCCTCGACATTCGCCATGTAGCCGAGCGCATAAGGGCCGCTGTCGGCATACTCGACGTTCCGCAGGGATGGCAGACGCAACGTGCCGGCCGCATTCACATACTCCTTCCACCCGTCCGCGCTGGCAAACGCGCCGTGCGCGATCCGCGTCGCACCCGA
>CAYQUI010000092.1:0-1619 GCA_964420685.1 uncultured Lentisphaeraceae bacterium
ACAAGCGTCTGCATCAGGAACGTCTCGCCGGCTGGTAAGCCGTGCGCGGAATGCGGGGGACAGCCCCCGGAGAACCATGTCGTGGATTTGAGAAAGGAACGGAGAAATATGAAGATGACGCGAAGAGCGTTTGCCGAGGGCGCGTTGACGTTGCTGGGCGGGGCGTTTGTGCCGGGAGATTTGTTCGCGGCGGCATCGTCGCGTCCGGCGCTTCGCTTAGGTGTCGTCAGCGATGTGCATATCGGCGGGCGGCGCGAGGCGGCGGCGAATCTCGACACGGCACTGCGGTGGCTTGACAAGCAGAATGTCGATGCCGTGCTGTTCGCGGGCGATGTTGTGCATTCGGGGCTGATTCCCGAACTTGAGCAGTTCGCCGAGGTTTGGAAGGGAGTCTTCCCGCAGAACCGCGCTTCGGACGGTCACGCCGTCACGTTCATGATTTCGACGGGTAACCATGAAGTTGGCCTTTGGTCAGGCCGGTGGAATGGATATTCGGAGGCGCAGCTGCGCGCCCGCGCACTCGAGTACAAGGACAATCCTGCGCGCACGTGGGAACGCCTGTTCGGCGAGAAGTGGGAACTGGTCTGGCGGAAGGAGGTCAAGGGCTTTACGTTCGTCGGATCGCAGTGGTTCGGGCTCCACCCGCCGTTGGAGGCGTATTTGAAGGCGCATGCAGACGAGCTTGGCTCGTCGCGGCCGTTCTTCTATTGCCAGCACGCGCATCCGAAGGGCACGTGCTACATGGATGGTCGGTTCGAGATGGGCGGGTACGACGACGGCGTTTCCACGCGGGCGTTGTCGGCGTTCCCGAACGCGGTGGCCATTAGCGGACACTCTCATTTCACGCTGACTGACGAGCGGTCGGTCTGGCAGGGCGCGTTCACGTCGATTGGCGCGGGCTGTCTCCACGAAGGCGGCTATTCGTTCGAGTACGCGAATGCGGCGGCGTTCTGGCATCCGTGTCTCAAGCAGCACCTGATGAAGCCGCTTGGAGGCTCGCCAGAGTGGGGCGGAGATCCGGCGGGCGGCTGTTTTTCGCTGTACGAGGTCTACGATGACCATCTTGTCGTCCACCGTCGTTCCGTCCGCTTTGGCTGCCCGCTCGGCCCCGCGTGGGTGATTCCGCTCCCGGCGAAGGCCAACGGCCCGTTTGACTTCGCGCGCCAGGCCGCGACGGGGATGCCGCCGGCGTTTTCGTCGGATGCGGGGATTCAGGTCGCGTACTGCCCGAAGGGACACGACTTGGAAGGCGTGTCGTTCAAGAACCGTCCGTGTGTTCATGTGGCATTTCCGTCGGCGCGGCAGATGCCGTCGGGGCGTCGCGTGTTCGACTATGTGGTGACCGCAACGGCGGAGGACGGAAAGACGTTTGCGCGGACGATTCTTTCGCCAGACAGCACGCTGCCGGCGGAACAGGCCGGTCGTCCTGGCGATTGTCTTTTCTTGCCAGAGGAGTTGCCGGCGCGGAAAGTCGTGTTTTCGGTTGTTCCCCGCGACTGTTTTGGTCGTTCGGGATCTCCGTTGCAGTCGAAACCGTTTTGTCTGGCGGCTGCCGACGCATCACAGAAAAACACACCATCTGCTTAAGGCAACCGTGGGGACAGGCCCCGTCTTGCGGG
>CAYQUI010000093.1:0-1539 GCA_964420685.1 uncultured Lentisphaeraceae bacterium
TTCCGCCGCGCGACAAGTCGCGTCGGATCGGCCTTCGCGCCGCGCCCGTCTGGCGCGTCGTCGAGCCGTCCGCGCGCTAACGCGCCGTGTGCGTGCCGCCGGCGGTTTCCGTGGCCCGGCGGATTTGATTCGCCCCTGCGGTCTTTGACCGTGGGGGCGTTTTGCCTGTTCGGCGGGCGTTGCTGAAACGATGAGATTTTATTGCCGAAAACAATCTTGCTGGTTTCCTGCGGAAGGCGGTATAATACGCACATGTTTTTCACGTCAGAAGAGGAACTTCTGGCATCCAAACGACAACAGGAAAGGTGCAGTCATGCCCAGTCTCGCCAATATGCGCACGAAGGCCAAGGAAGCTGGCCTCATGAAGCTCGACAAGCTGATCGCCAAGCGTCAGCACATCCCGACGAACGAGTTCCCGATTCCGACGAAGGAACTTTGCGAGCGGTTTGAGAAGCTCTACACGGGGTGCGTGAACGACGTCATGCGCGAGTTCACGCTCCTTGACCAGAACCTGCCGCACGAGATCATGCCGCTCCGCGACGAGATGGTTCTCTGCGGCGAGGCGTTCACGGTGAAGTCCGCGCCGAACTGCATGGTCGAGGGCGAGATGACGTTCCGTGCGCAGATGCTCGACGACTTCAAGCCGAACGGCGTCGTCGTCTGGGACACGTCGAACGACGTCGAGGCCAGCCTCTGGGGCGGGGTCATGACGGCGACGGCGATTTCGAAGGGCATTCGCGGCGCGGTCATCGCGGGCGGCATCCGTGACACGAAGCAGATCCTGGGGCAGCCGTTCCCGATCTTCTACAAGTACCGCGTCTCGAACGGCTCGCTCGGACGGTGCATGATTACCCATTATCAGGTGCCGGTCAAGATCGGCAAGGTGACGGTGCGCCCCGGCGACATCATCATGGGCGACATCGACGGCGTCATCTGCATTCCGCGCGAGATTGCCTATGAGGTTCTTCTTCGTGCCGAGGGCATCGAGCGCAACGAGGTTGACATCTTCTCGTGGGTTCGTCAGGGCGACACGATCTCGGAGATCATCGACAAGGGCGGGTATTTTTGAGAAACGAGACGGGGAAATAATTGAATGATCGAATGGTCGAATGATTGAAAGGAACAGAATGAAGAGACTTTTGTTTTTTGTGGGGGCGTCGGCGGCGTTTGTCGCTTCGGCGGCGTTCAAGGTTGACCGGGCGGCGATGTCCGATGCCTACTGGTCCATCTGGAACGACGACGTGCAGGCGAAGATTGATGCGGACATCGAGAAGCACCGCAAGGCGGACGCGACGGTCGCCGTCGCCGCGCCGAGCGGCACAGAGGTGTCGGTCGAGCAGGTCTCGCACGCCTTCTTCTTTGGCGCGCACATCTTTAACTTCAACCAGCTCGGCAAGACCGAATGGAACAACCGCTACAAGGAGCTTTACGGAACGCTCTTCAATTCGGCGACCGTGGCGTTCTACTGGAAGACGCTTGAACCGTATCAGGGGCAGGTGCGTTTTCAGGAGGATTACCGCGACACGGAGGAGTTCTGGA